>CAMTBF010000393.1 GCA_947068385.1 uncultured Lachnospiraceae bacterium | reverse complement strand
CCATCGATATTCTCCGTAAAATCTCCGCCGGCGGCATACATCCTCCCGAGTCCGGAAAGGATATCCTCCGTGCACTTGTAATAGTGCTCGGTGATGAATGCCTGCAGCTTCCCCGCGAGGGCCTGGGCCTCCCCGGATGCCGGATCCGTGTCCTTTATCCTGCCGAACTCTGCGAATATCCGCATCATCTCTGCGCCCAAGTTCCTCTCCTCCTCGGAAGTCCTGTCCTTTGCTTTCTCTTTGAACTCTTTATACGCGGCGGTGTCTCCCCAGGACGCTTTGGCCTGTGCCGCATATTCCTCCATCCTGCTGGTGTCAAATGCTGAAAAATCCATGGTATTTCCTCCTGTCTCCTTTATTCCACGGGCCAGCTCGATCAGGTTCTCCAGATGCTCCTTCTTCAATGTCAGCAGGGCTATCTGCTGCTCCAGCGCCCTGTCCCTGTCATAATCCGGGCTCTCCATGATCTTCCTGATCTCCTTCAGCGGAAACTCCAGTTCCCGGAACAGCAAAATCTGCTGCAGGCGCTCTAAATCTGTATCGTCATACAGACGGTATCCCGCATCGGTGTATCCTGCCGGACGCAGAAGCCCGATTTTGTCATAATACTGCAGAGTGCGTATACTCACTCCGGCCAACCCGCTCACTTCATGTACTGTCCTCATCGGCTTTTCCTCCCGTGTGATATCACTATAAACTATAACGCTGCGTCATAGTCAACCCCTTTTTTTATAAATTTATGCAGAATTTCTACAGAAAGCTTTGTCCGGGGATTTTCTATTGCTTTTCTCTCTTAAAAAATGTATACTTAAGCCAAAGCAAAATCAGAGGTGAATCTTATGAGCAGAAAAAGAGCAGTGGTGTCCCTGGGGCACGACGCGTTAGGTTATACCACAGGGGCCCAGCGGGACGCGGTGCAGGTGACGGCCCGGGCGCTGGCGGATCTGGTGGAGGAGGATTATCAGCTGACCATCACCCACAGCAACGGCCCCCAGGTCAGCATGATCCATAAGGCCATGACGGAGCTGCGGCGGGTCTATATCGATTACACCCCCGCCCCCATGTGCGTGTGCTCCGCCATGAGCCAGGGCTACGTAGGATACGATATCCAGAACGCCCTGCGCAGTGAGCTGCTGGGCAGGGGCATCTCCAGGCCGGTCAGCACTATCCTGACCCAGGTCACCGTAGACCCCTATGACGAGGCCTTCTATGAGCCCACCAAAGTCATCGGCCGCTTCATGTCAAAGGAAGATGCCGAGACCGAAATCAAGAAAGGCAATTACGTCAAGGAATATCCCGGAAAGGGCTACAGGCGCGTAGTCGCGGCTCCCCAGCCCATCGACATCGTGGAGATCGAGGCCATCCGCGCCCTGGCCGCGGCGGATCAGGTCGTCATCGCCTGCGGCGGCGGCGGGATTCCGGTCATAGAGCAGCAACATATCCTGAAGGGAGCCTCCGCCGTCATCGAGAAGGATGCCATCGCCGGGAAGCTGGCGGCGGATCTGAAGTGCGACGAGCTCATCATATTCACCAGCGTGGACTGCGTGTACCGGGACTTTGGCACCATAGACCAGTTCCCCCTCCCCGCCATCACCGTGGCGGAGGCAAAGGAGCTGATTGCCCAGGGACAGTTCGAAGCCGGAACCATGTTGCCGAAAATCCAGGCAGCCGTCAGCTATCTGGAAAAAGTAAAAGACGGCCGCGTCCTAATCACCTCCCTGAGCAAGGCCCTGGACGCCGTCCGCGGCAAGGCGGGAACCACGATTACAGCATAGCGTTTCGCGGACTCTCCCTTCGAGCCGTGCCTTGTACCGTGCATCAAAGCCCCGCCCTCATCTGTAAAGCGATTTAATGCCGGATTCACGTAATAGCTCCCTTGTGTGGATTCGTGCACAAAACAGCCCCTCCGGCATAATTCCCATATCCGGAAGGGCTGTTTTATCGCGGATTCTTTTATCGCGGACCCCCAGGAGGCCAGGGGCGGGGGAGCCCTGCGACAGCACCAAAGGGGTGCCCTTAGCGGAGATGAAATCCACTGCCTACGCAGACTTAGGCGCAGTCCCTACGCGCCTTAGTCGAAGTTGGCAGTTAGTTCATCGCAGCGTTACCCCTGCCGAGCAGGGCTCCCCCGCCCCTGGCCTCCGTCCCCAGCCCCAATCCTCTAGTCCCCCGCATACCCCCTCATTCCATCGGAGCCCCCAGCACCGCCATCAAAGCCCCAACCATGATTGCGAAATCCGAAAGGTTGAACACCACCCTCCCCAGCGGCTTCCACCCCACACGAAACGTCAGATAATCCACCACATACCCGCGCTTCAACCTATCATAGGTATTGCAGAAAGCCCCACCCAAAAGAAACGCCAGCCCTGCCCGCAGCAGCCCATTCCCCCGCTGCCCCAGACTGCACACGAACGCCACCGCCATTAGAGCCGTCAGCGCCACGGACAGAGCCGCCACCGCCTTGGGGTATTTCTGCCCCAGGTTCAGCATAGCCCCCTTGTTATGATGCTTCCGTATCAGGACTCGCCCGCCACCAAGCCTCACCGGTTCCGGGGCCTTTCCCTCCGGCCTCTTTCCCCTTCCCAGCACATTCCCACCGACATCCGCCTCACTCTTCTCGATACGATCCTTTATCCACAAATCTCCCTCGAAGATTCCCAGCACTAGGAACATATAACCAATCATTGCCATACCCCCTCTTCCTCCCATCTTTTGACCCTATTATACACAGCCGTCCGGCAAATTACAAGGATTCATCCCCCTGACGCCTTTTCTGGCAGACATTTTCCTTGATTGATAAATTTTTCAGATATGTGGTTGTTAGGTCTGTAAATCTGTGTTAAACTAATCATAGCAGCCTTTCGGAAAAGAAGCCGCCAAAAGACAGGCCCAATGAAGGAACTGCCGCAAAAGCCGCAAAACTGGCGGCATAGGGAAATGAAGGGATGGGACGGCGATGGGAATAGAGAACCGTGAACATAAGGACAGCCTTTTCGTGGACCTTTTTTATGAAGACGAATCTGCGAAGAAGAACCTGCTGAGCCTGTACAATGCCCTGCACGACACGGCATATCAGGACGAAAGCATCATCCGGAAAGTAAAGGTCGGGGATGTGCTGTACAAGAACTTTAAGAACGATATCTCCTTCGAGGCGGACGGCAGGGTGCTGGTGCTGGGGGAGCACCAGAGCACCGTGAACCCCAACATGCCCCTGCGCTGCCTGATGTACGTGGGGAGGGCCTACGAGCAGCTGGTGGAGAAGAAGGCCCGGTACAGGACAACACAGGTAAAGATACCCACGCCGGAGTTCTATACCTTTTATAACGGCACGGAAGAGTTCCCGCTGGAGAAGGAGCTGCGGCTGTCCGATGCCTTTCTGGACGCGCCCGGCGGAAATTCCGCGGAGCTGAAGGTGAAGGTCATAAACATCAATTCCGGCAAAGCGCATACAATCCTGAAAAAATGCGGCATACTAAGGGAGTACAGCCTGTTCGTGGATAAGGTGAGGGAGCACTCTATAGAAGAGGATTCGATAAAGCGGGCAATCAATGAATGCATCCAGCAGGGAATCCTGTCGGACTATCTCAAGCGGAAAGGGAGCGAGGTGACGAATATGTTGATAGCGGAATACAGCTACGAGGAAGATATCCAGGTAAAGCAGCAGGAGGCGATGCAGAAAGGCCAGGAGCAGGGTCGGAAGGAAGGCCGGGGGGAGGGTCTGGTTCTGTCGGCACAGATATTCAGGGCTTTACAATGCAATCCGGACTTTACGGACGCACAGATTGCAGAGATGGTTGGCTGTGATCTTGATGATGTGGAAAGCACCAGAAAGGCATTCGGGCTGTAAGCAATCGTTGGCAGAGGTTTCATCCCGGACGGCCTCGGGCATATGTCGCCTGCGGCCGTCTAGGATTTCTGGTTTTCAGGACAGGCACATGATATCTACTACAATCCGAAAGCAACGTTTTCCATTCTGCTGAAGCCCGGCCGCTTCGATGAAGACAACCTCCTCG
>CAMTBF010000392.1 GCA_947068385.1 uncultured Lachnospiraceae bacterium | reverse complement strand
TCACAAATAAAATCATCTTTAACGATTTCGTATATGTCAGGACAATCAGCCCAATTCCAAGCAGATTACAGGCAATATTGACCCACATCATATGAAAGGCCAAGTAAGTTGCCGTATTGACTATGAAAAAAATTCCATATGCCAACACATGCCTCATCCGGTTGCTACAAGTTCCACTTTCCCCATCCTGCAAAAATATGTGAACAAATCTGCTGATTACATAAATCCGAAACAAGTTTGTCATAACACAAAGAATCAAATCCGTCATAATAATCTCTTTAACAGCCTTTCCCTTACCTGCTTCCGATATGCTTTGCTGATTAACAGTATCGTGTCATTATCCATCTCCACCGTTTCATAGGTGTACCGTACTACATGAGTCTTGTTTACCACATATGACTGGTGAATCGCAAAAAACTCTTTGGGCAGTTTCTTCTTCAGTTCCCTGATTCCGCCATAAAACTCTTTCTCCGCGTCCACTGTCACGATTTTTATTTTCCGTCCTTTGCTCTCAAAATATAGAATATTTTCATACGAAATAAAGTAGTAATCCCTACCGTTTTGGAATCCAAATTTTTCCGAATTCCTCTCAATCAATTTCACTGCCAGTTCCAGAGAATCTTCTATCTGCTGCATGGCGATTGGCTTGACCAGGAAGTCCATCGGTTGGGTCTTGAATAATTCTTGCGCATATGCAGAATGCCCTGAAATATAAACAATCTGCATCCCCCTGTCCTCCATCTCGTTTCGGATAAAGTCACCCACCTCTATTCCCGTCAGTTGGATTAGCTCTATGTCCAAAAACAGTATGTCCAGATGGCCTCCCTGTTCAAGATATCGGCACAGCTCTTCTCCTGCGTACCATACCTGAGTATCTATTTTCAGTTTGTTCCTCTCGGCATACTGCAATATCATTTCCTCAATTGCCGCACATGTATTTTTTCCATCATCACATATTCCAATATTGTACATACTACACCCTCGTATTATTTCTTTTGCAAAATCATACATTATCTCTGCTTATATTTCAACCCCTTTCTTTGTTTGGCATTAGAAAACCAGCCGAGGATTTCTCCCCGGCCGTGTCATGTTTCAATCTGTATTCTTTTATTGTGTCTCACATCTCATATCCTTCACAATACGCTGAATGCTTTTCTCCGACAGGAAGTACCTGCCCGCCAGCTCCGCGCATCCCGCGCCCTGCTGCCAGTCCGCGTAGATATTCCGGTTCCTGGTCAGCAGCTCCTGTCTGATGGGGGTGCTGCTCCCCCATTGCTTTCTGTTCTCGGCCTTCTTGGGGATGTAGATATTCTCCCCGTCCACGTACCGCTGGATGATTTCTATGATTTCCGCCGGCAGAATCTCTTCTGCTCTCCTATAGCCCATCGTGCCCTCCTTATTGCGTATTTTCCCACAATCGAATCCTCGCCCGGCGAGTCTTCTCCTGTCATGAAAAGAGCACGGCTATAGCAAATTTATCTTTTTTATAAAGTTGCGATAGCCTGTGCTACGCAACCGACTCGGGTCTTCCCATAGATAGACACGCCTCCTTTCCTCAATAAGCTCAATAGCTTCCGTCGCGCTTGACGATATAGTGCTTCCGCTCCTTTCCCGTCTGCCTGTCATCCCGGGCCTCTCCGCCCTGATTCTCGGAAGTCAGTTTCCCCTAACCTTTTTTCTTAGGAACTGTCGGAAAATAACTGCCATAATCTCTTTAGGCCAAAGCCTGAAAATACAAGGAAAACAGCCATAAACTCGTGGCAGTTATTTGTAGACAATTCCTTACGAAACTCTGCCTAGCGGAACAGGGGCTTACAGGCCGGGTAGATTCGCTTGAACTGCTGATACCTCTCTTCGTATTTCGCCACCAGTTCCGCCTCCGGCTCCACGGTCTCCACCACTTTCACCACCTTGGCGGCGATTTCCTCTACATTGGCATACTCCCCGCAGGCCACCGCCGCCAGCATGGCGCCGCCCATGGAGGGGCCCTCCTCGCTCTCCGGCACCTCTACCCGCAGGTTCAGCACATTGGCCACGATTTTCTTCCACAGGGGGCTCTTCGCGCCGCCGCCGCAGATCTTCGTGCTCTTCAGCTCAATTCCCAGAGACTTTGCCACCTCCAGGGAATCCCGCAGGGCGAAGGCCACGCCCTCCAGCACGGCCTGGGTCATGTCCGCCCTGGTGGTGTCCATGCTCATGCCGAGGAAGACAGCTCTGGCTTCCGGGTCGTTGTGGGGCGAACGCTCTCCCATGAGATAGGGCAGGAAGAACACATGGTTCTCCCCCAGCTTCTCGATGGGCTGCTGCTCGGCGGCGTAATCCTTTGTGCCGACGATCTCGTCCATCCACCATTTGTTGCAGCTGGCCGCGCTGAGCATGCAGCCCATGAGATGGTAGCTGCCGTCCGCGTGGGCGAAGGAATGCAGGGCATTGTACCTGTCCACCCCGAACTGCTTCGAGGAGATGAAGATGGTGCCGCTGGTGCCCAGGGAGATGTTGCACATATTGTCGCCTACGGTGCCGGTGCCCACCGCCGCCGCCGCGTTGTCCCCGGCCCCTGCCGCCACCTTCACGGACTGGCTGATGCCAAGCCGGGCCGCCACTTCGGGCAGCACCGTGCCCACGGCCTCATAGCTCTCATAGCATTTCGCAAGCTGGGAGACTTGAATACCGCAGATATCGCACATCTCCTGGGACCATCTGCGGTTCCTCACGTCGAACAGCAGCATGCCGGACGCGTCCGACACATCCGTGCAGTGCACGCCCGTGAGCTTGTAGGCGATGTAGTCCTTGGGCAGCATGATCTTGGCGATCCGGGCAAAGTTCTCCGGCTCCTTGTTCTTCACCCAGAGGAGCTTGGGGGCGGTAAAGCCCGCGAAGGCGATGTTGGCGGTGTACGCCGAAAGCTTTTCCTTGCCGATGACATTGTTGAGGTACTCCGTCTCCTCCCCGGTGCGGCCATCGTTCCAGAGGATGGCAGGGCGGATGACATTATCGTCCTCATCCAATATCACAAGGCCGTGCATCTGGCCGCCGAAGCTGATGCCGGCCACCTGGGACTTGTCCACGTCCTGAATCAATTCTTCGATTCCCAGGATGGTCTGTTCGTACCAGTCCTGGGGCTTCTGCTCCGACCAGCCGGGATGGGGGAAATACAGGGGGTATTCCCTGGAGACGATGTTCACGATTTTCCCCTCGCTGTCCATGAGCAGCAGCTTCACGGCTGACGTGCCTAAATCTATTCCTATATAAAACATATAAAATCCTCCTGCATCTATGTTTTACGCCTTATTCCTGCCTTCACCTGCGACAGTCCAAGCGACGGGAAGCCTGGAACTTCATCTCAAGCTTCAGTCCTCGGTGAGGCACAGGTTCTTGCCCTTAAGCCCCAGGAAGCTCCCCTCGTCCAGATTCCCTTCCGCATGGCCAATCAGCCATTTGTTCACGGCGGTGAGCATGGCGTCCTCGTCGGAAAGGCCAGCGCCGGACTGGGCTTCCTCCACCTTTTTATGGCTCTTCTTCAGGGGATAGTTCGTCCCTTTGGGCAGCACGATGGCCACCTGGAAGCCGCTCTCCTCATCTACATGGCAGGGCGCGTAGTGCAGGGAGGTGGCATATACCTCCACCGCTGTCCCGGCGGGCACCAGGAACGCCTCCACCTTGGACGTGTCGTATGTATGGTCGGCCTCCACGTCCGAGAGCAGCCCCAGCATCAGCACCGCGTCCGTTGCCGCCACGTTGATTTCGGAATCCCTGTGGTACTCCAGGGCGTTGAGCTTGGTATTGTGGCCATTGCAGTAGCCGATCTGGATGGGCATCTCCCCATAGGCCACCCTGGACAGCTCCTCCATCACGGGCAGGGCCTCCAGCGCCTCCACGGAGGGTTCGTATGCCACGTCCGCCGGAACCGGGGTCTTTTTCAGCTCCTCCACCAAATCAGTGAAATCTATATTCTCTACCACTCTGCCGTATCTCTTGAACGCCTCGTCCGTCACCTTTAAAATCTTCATCCTTCTC
>CAMTBF010000391.1 GCA_947068385.1 uncultured Lachnospiraceae bacterium | reverse complement strand
GTCATCCTGATGGGCTGCGTATCGGTCTATAACATCATTCTGATACGAAGCTTTTGCGAATCCAGCCTTTCGGAGGAGCTCCTGAACGCCACGAAGATCGACGGCTGCGGAAACGGCAGGTTCTTCTTCCAGTTCGTGATTCCGCTGTCCAAAGCGATCATCGCGGTAATAGCCCTGTATGTGGCGGTGGGCTACTGGAACAGCTATTACCATGCCATGATCTACATAAACGACGACACCAAGCATCCGCTGCAGCTCCTGCTGCGCCAGCTGCTGATGACCGCCAACAACGCCACGGATATCCAGGACGGGGAGCTGGCGGGAGAGTATCTGAAGCAGGTCCAGGTAGTGAAATACGCTGTCATTGTAGTCGCCACGGCACCGATCATGTGCATCTATCCGTTCCTGCAGAAATATTTCGTCCAGGGGGTCATGATTGGCGCCATCAAGGGATAAGGCGCTCAAAAAGAGAGGGTCTCTTTTTGGAATAAAAGAAGATTGAGGAGGATTTTGTATGAAAATGAAAAAGGTGGCTTCTGTTTTTCTGGCACTGTCTCTGGCCTTAGGAGTGTGCGCATGCGGCTCGGATCCTGACGGTCCTTCCGCACAGGAGGGATCGTCCGCAGAAACCTCATCGGAACAGGCATCGGAAGAAATGCCTTCGGAATCCGGAGCGGCAGCCGGCGCTGACGGCCAGGTGAAGCTTCGGATCGCAATCGCCAAACACAATGCGGATGTGTCTGACAATAACGATTTTGCGAAGTTCAAGCCGATGCTCCGGAAAGCGGCGGAGGAGCTGGGCTACGACATCGAGTGGGTGCCTGTGCTGGAAGGCGGCGGGGAGATGGACCGGATGTCCACCATGCTGGCGGGAGATCTGCCGGATGTGTTCTGGGGACTGCTTTCGGACAGCCAGATAATCAATAACTCCGGACTGTTCGTCGCTCTGGAGGACAAGCTTGAGGAATTCGCGCCCCATGTATATGCGCTCTATGAGGAGGGCGTCGATGGCTGGAGGGATTTCCTGACCTATCCTGACGGACACATTTACGGCATGATGGGAAGCACGCTGGTAAACCCTAACAATGCCATCCAGGGAACCATGTGGATCAATAAGAGCTGGCTGGACCAGCTGGAGCTGGAGATTCCTGCCACTATGGCGGAGCTGGAGGAGGTGCTCGTCGCGTTCCGGGACAATGACTGTGACGGGGACGGCGACGCGGCCAACGAGATTCCCCTTGACTGGTGCCAGAAGCATTATGCGGCGAAATACAATGAGCTGGCGCAATGCTTCGGCTTCCCGTTGAATGGCGGCTTTTATGATATCGTGGACGGCCGGATCGTCTCCATTGTGGACACGGAGGAGTACCGCGGTTTCCTGGAGGAATTCCACAGGCTGACGGCTGCGGGGCTGGTGAACGTGGAGGGCGCGACCCAGACCGAGGAACAGTATAATTCGAACCTTTCCGGCGGAAAAGTGGGCGTGTTCTGGGGATGGGCACCGTATACCTATATGTCCGAGGAAGATATGAAGGCGCAGTATGTCCCTCTTCCTCCGATTTCTGCCGAGGGAACCACATTCCGGGTACAGCCGAACCTGAACAATGCGAACCGCGACTGCTACGTGATTACCACGGCCTGTCAGAATGTGGAAGCGGCCATGAAGCTCTGGGACTACTTGTCCGTGGACGAGGCCGCGAGCTTTTCCACTGCCTTCGGAGAGGAGGGGCTGGTCTGGGAATTTGTGGACGGCGTCCCTACCAACCGGGCATATACGGCAGAAGAGGCGATAGAGATGGGATATGGCGAGATCGCCAGCAATGCAGGCTCCTCCACGTTTGCGGCAACTGTCGGCCTGCCGAACTGCGGCCCTCTGATGCTGACGGGCAGGGAGAATCCAAGCGGAACCAACGGTGGAATCCGCTGGGAGGCTGTCAGGGAGTATGTGCCGTACTATATGAAAGAGACCATGTCCAAATCGATCGTTCCCGCCGAGGCGAGCGAGGAATTCAGCTTTGCCACGGATGGCCTTTCGGGCTATATCAATACCTTTGCCTGTGATTCCATTTTGAACGGCGTGACGGATGAGGGCTGGAACAGCTATATAAATGGCCTGGCCCAGTATGGCTATGATTTTTATCTGGAATTCCAGCAAAAGCACCTGGACAACGATTTCTGATAGGCAGACGGATGCCTGCACAGAAACGCCATACAGCTTATGAAATGGAGAGAACGACAATGGGATTTCAGAGAATCGATCATACCGCGGATCTATGTGTCGTGGGAGGCGGTCTGTCCGGGTTGTGCGCCGCGGTGGCGGCTGCCAGGCATGGGCTGAAGGTGGTCCTGATGCACGACCGGCCCATGTTGGGAGGGAACGCGTCCAGCGAGATACGGATGTGGGTATGCGGCGCACATGGCGACAACAACAGGGAGACAGGGCTGCTGGAAGAGCTCATGATGGAAAACCAGTACCGCAACCCGGACAAGAACTATTATATCTGGGACGGGATTCTGTACGGCATGGCGAAGCGTGAAAAAAGAATCACATTGCTCCTGAACTGCTCCTGTCTGGACGCGGCCATGAAGGACGGCTCTATCGAGACGGTCACGGGATGGCAGACCACGACCCAGAGATATCATAGTGTCAGGGCGGGACTGTTTGCGGACTGCTCCGGCGACAGCGTCCTCGCGCCGCTGACGGGGGCAGCTTTCCGGGAAGGCCGGGAGGCCCGGGCAGAATTCGGCGAGTCCATCCAGCCGGAGCATGCGGATAGCTGTACGATGGGGATGTCCTGCATGTTCCAGGTGGAGGAGACCAGAGAGGCCCAGGCGTTCATCCCTCCTGACTGGGCGGAGCGCATAACGGAAGAGCAGCTTGCCCACAGAAAGGCCGACCTGAACAGCCCTCTTGAAAATTTCTGGTATCTGGAGCTGGGAGGCATGCGGGATACCATCGGCGATACGGAGGAAATCAGGGATGAGCTGCTTCCGCTGGCCTACGGGATCTGGGATTATCTGAAGAACAGCCCCCAGGAGAGGGAGAACAGCAGGAACTGGCGTCTGACATGGATGGGGGCCTTGCCGGGGAAGCGGGAGAGCAAGCGGTATGAGGGGCCGTATATCATGAACCAGAATGACGTCAGGTCCGGCGGGGAGTTCGGGGATGAGGTGGCCTACGGCGGATGGAGCATGGACGATCACCATCCCGCGGGCTTCCGCACGGATCAGGAGCCCACGATCTATCATAAGGCGCCTTCCCCCTATGGCATCCCTTATCGCTGCCTGTACAGCCGGAACATACCGAACCTGTTTTTTGCCGGGCGCAACATATCCGTCTCCCATGCGGCGCTGAGCTCATGCCGGGTCATGGGCACATGCGCGATGCTGGGACAGGCTGTGGGCACTGCGGCGGCCATCGCGGCGGTGGAAAAATGTCTTCCAAAGGACATCACCGAGAGGCATATTACATATCTGCAGGACCTTCTGATGGACGACGACTGCTTCCTGCCCCATCTCCGCCGCCGGGTCAGCTCCCTATGCGCGGATGCGGCTCTGGAAGGGGACGGGTGTGGGCTGGAATGCCTGCGGGACGGTATTGACCGCGACCGGGCAGGGGAGGTCCATGCGTGGGTGGGAGGAACCGGCAGCAGGATTTGGTATGCTTTCGCCGCTCCCAGCCACATAAGCCGGATCCGCCTAGTATTTGACAGCGACCTCAACAGAAGGACGCTGCCCTGGCCGGAAAACCGGATGAACCGCAACATGTTCCACAACAGGCGGCTGTGCTATGTGCCCTCCCATATGCCCACTACCATGTTGAAGAGGTACCGCATCACGGCATGCTGCCCGGACGGAAGCAGGCGGACAGTGGTGGAAGAGGAGAATAATTATCTGCGCCTGAGAAAATATGCTGTGGATATCTCCGATTGCACCGGACTTATGTTGGAACCTCTGGAGACATGGGGCAGCGAAGAGGTGAGGATATTTGCCTTCGAGGCAGAATAAGATGGTTTGCG
>CAMTBF010000390.1 GCA_947068385.1 uncultured Lachnospiraceae bacterium | reverse complement strand
CCGCCTTCGTGCTCTGCGGCATGGCCGCTCTGCTCTGCGCCCTCTCCCTCACCAGGGCCACCATGTGGTTCGCCCAGAAGAACAAGGGAGAAATTGCCGCGGGCTACGTAGAGCTGGCAGCCATACCCTCTAAGGAAGCGCCGCTCTTTTGGCACAGCTCACGGAGCAAGGGGGAGAAGGGAGCCTACCGCACCATTTCCAGGGCTTCCTCTTTCTCCTCCGGGTCGGGCCCGAAGGTCTCCTCGCCCACCAGTCCCCGTATGAAGTCCTCGAAGGTGTCGGCCAGGGGCGTGATCTCGTAATCGCATTCCTGATCCACATGCACCACCTTGGGCTCCCCCTGGGGGCCGCAGTCCCTGTAATCCAGGAAAATCATGTCATGGCCGCCGGAAGGGCAGTCGCAGACAGCCACGCCGATGGGCGGATATTCCCACTCGTCGATCATGAACTGGCTGCCCAGCTCCCCGCACAGGGAATACATCTTGTCCCGTCCTATACCGAAGATGCCGGTGATGGCCACATGGTCCTCCGCCCAGCTGGTGGGCACATCGGTGGGAAAGCAGGTGTTGGCGGGGATGCCGCCGTTGTGCTGCCTCATGAGCCAGATGTACGAGGCGGGCAGCTTGTAGCCCAGCTCCTCCTCGATGTCAGCGATCAGTTCATCAGAGGGCGGGGCGGAGACGTACTCCTTCAGGGCATACGCGCTGTCATCCCAGAAACCGGTAAAGTCGAAGCCTTCAAAAGGGGGCGCCTGGGGCTGGGATTGGCGCATCCTGTGTCACCCTGTCCACCAGGGGGACTGGCATGGCAGACCGGCGGAAAGTGTGGAAGACAGCCCAGGGCAGCCCGCTCTCCTCAAAGAAGATTCTGGCCACGGTCAGGACGGTGGGTAGATCCCAGGCCACGAAGTCCACATATCCATTGTAGATTCCGGTGGCCCCGCCGGTAAGGGTCAGTGCATACGGCCCTGCTTTCTGTGTCAGGGCTGACTCCAGCCTGTCCCGGAACTCGAAAATCTCCTGGCTGCGGTTCTCACCCTTAAAGCCGTCTATGGGATAGCAGAGGAAGCCGGGCACGATGCCGTCCGCGTGAAGGCTGTCCATGTAGTCTTCCTCGCCGCTCAGGTACTCATTGAGAATGGGCACGCAGCCAGTGGAGCCGGCAATCACATCCATCCGCCAGTCGGGATTCGGGCCTTCATCGGGCTTCATTTGATAGCTGGTGTAGAGCTCCAGGACCTCCTCCGGGGCGATGGAGAGATCCAATCCTATCTCCTCCAGCTTCCCGGAAAGCTCCGTGAGCAGGATGGGCGGCTCCTCCCTGGGCGCATCCAGCACATCGAAGGAGTCGATGTAGCGCATATGGGGGATTTCCCCCAGGATTTGATCCGTAAGGGTGACCAGCATCCACCATATCTGGTTTACGTCCGCGCCGGGGGCATGGCGGAGCTTTTCGCAATAGGCGGCGAGGCCGAGGCCGTCTTCCTCCTGCTGCTCTATCCAGATCTGCACGTCATCGCCGGAGATTTCCCAGTTGCCAAAGCGCAGGCCCATGTTCTTTGCAGGCTGGCGTCCCACCAGGATGCTCCAGTGCTCCAGCACGGAGGCGGGGGCAAAGCATCTGAAATAAATCAGCTGCAGGAGCTTTACCCGGTCTCCCTCGGGAGTCAGGATCAGCTCATGCTTTTCCCCGTTGAATCCCAGCTCAAAGGAGACATCGTCAAAGGCAAGCTGCAGGATTTCATTGCACATGGCCACCAGTTCATCGCCGCGTTCATGGTTCCTATCCTGATCCATAAGGTTGCGCAGCCCGGCTTCCTTGCTGGCAAAGGCTTCCCAGGCCTTCCTGGTCCGCTCCAGGAAGCTTTCCGTGAAGCGGGGCAGGGAAAGCCTTTCCCGGCAGTCCTGAATGAAATCTTCTATAACGCTCCTGGTATTGATTTGGGGAGCATCGCCGGGGTGGCGCTCAAGGGCCTTGTTGAAATAGTTCAGGGCAGGGCCCTCCTGATCCAGATAGTAATGGGCGTAGCCCATGCGGAAATTCCAGGAGTAATCGCTACCCAGCTCCTCCTTATGACGTTTCATCAGGCTTATGGCCCGCCGGAGCATCCTTTTGCCCTCCGCCCCTTCCGGGTCGGCCAGGTTGATGTAGGCGCGGGCCAGCGCCATGTCCAGCTCCGGGCTGCGCCCGTCCTCCGGGATTGCTTCCAGGGTGTCGATGATCTTTCTGCATTCTCCATTCTCGTACCATCTCTGGCATTGTTCCAGCAGTTCCATTTTTCCTCCTTACAGAGCCCTGCTTTGTTGGGTAATCCCTTCTGGCTGCTATGGGGATGGACGGCTGACGTCCAAATATATCACATAACCGCAGATTCATTCAATGTGCAATATGATTGTAACATAATCCCGCTTGCACTTCCATAAGATTTCTTTCATTCTTTCAAAAGTCATTTTCTCATCTTTTTGCAATCTTTTCCCTATTTCTTCCTACAGCAATAATGCTTTCCCAGGCAAAACATATTGCTTGTAAATGCCTGATATGCTATATTATTCTTAGATGCGGGAAATCACATTTTAAAGGGAAGGGTGGAAATGAAAAAATTCTTATCAGCCATTGCTTTTGTAGCGATTGCCATGGTAACAGGCAGCGTTGTCTCCTATGCGGTAAATAGAAGTTCACAGGGGAGCGAGGATGCGGCACAGGAAGATCAGATAAGCGTCTCCTGCGAGGTTTCGGGATGTATACTGACGGCAGAGCATCAACACGGTTCATGCGGCATTGACGGCTGCACGCTGGCCGGGGAGCATACCCACGGCAGATGCAGCATTGCCGGATGCTCCGATACAGAGCCCCATATGCACAACGGTGAGTATTGTTATCCCCACTCCGCTGACGATGGTCACGGGTATCATACCTGCGGATTGCCGGGGTGCAGTCTGGAAGCTTCGCATGTGCATGGGGCCTGCGGAATCGACGGCTGTACGCTGACCGGGGAGCACACCCACGGCAGATGCAGTATTGCAGGATGTACCGAGACAGTAGTCCACATACATAACGGCGAGTACTGTTATCCTCACTCCGCTGACGACGGACATGGGTACCATACCTGCGGATTGCAGGGATGCAGCCTGGAAGCCCCCCATGTACATGGGGCCTGCGGCATCGATGGCTGTACGCTGACCGGGGAGCACACCCACGGCAGATGCAGTATTGCAGGATGTACCGAGACAGTAGTCCACATACATAACGGCGAGTACTGTTATCCTCACTCCGCTGACGATGGACATGGGTACCATACCTGCGGTCTGCCGGGCTGCACGGACATGAGCAGCCACACGCACAACTCCTGCGGCGTCCCCGGCTGCACGGACATGGGCAGCCACACGCACAACTCCTGCGGGGTAGCCGGTTGCACACAGACTGGGGAACACAGCCATGGTGGAAACGGGCATCATCAATCCGGTCACAGAGGCGGTCATCATTGATATTACTTTGATAGCTCATCGCCTGGTTTTGCTCCCTGCCGCTATAGCACTGAAAAAGCCAGCGACGTCAGCAATCCGGCCACAGTCAGCGCAAGGCTGCCCGCTGCGCCTGCCAGGGGCGACCGCTCCATGGCCCGCGATGTCCCGATTACATGGGACGCCGTCCCGTATGCCACCCCCTGGGCTATCTCATCCTCAATATGGAACACCTTGGCCAGAACCGGCCCCGCCATGTTGCCCAGGATTCCTGTCAAAATAATCGCAGCCGCCGTGACAGCCCCGATTCCCCCCGCCTGTTCGCTGATTGCCACGCCTATGGCAGTGGTGACGCTTTTCGGCAGCACGGAAATCGTCATCACCCTGTCCATGCCGAATAGATAAGCCATCCCGGCAACGGAGCTCAAGCTGCAGACGGTTCCGGCCGCTACGCCCACGATGATTGCCGCCATATGCTTCTTCAGCTTTTCTACCTGTTCGGCAAAGGAAATCCCCAGGCAGATAGTCGCCGGCGTCATCAGATAGGACAAAGGCCTGC
>CAMTBF010000389.1 GCA_947068385.1 uncultured Lachnospiraceae bacterium | reverse complement strand
TATTTTGCCGGAGATATTTCGCCGGCAAAATAAGAAGCGGCGGCAAGATTCGTCTCCAGATTCACATAGATTGTATTTTCAAATTGCTCTTCACCAAATTTTCGGAGGATGTAGGTCTTGCCCACCTGCCTGGCTCCATTGACCAGCAGGGCCTTGCCCGACTCTCTCTGTCTCCAGGCGGTCAATTGCGCTTCCGCCTTCCGCGGGATGCTCTTCTTCCATTCCATCGGTAACCTCCTGCCCTTTCGCTGCCTTTGGCTTACATTACCAAAATACCATGATTTGATTTTTAAATCAATAAAAATATGTAGACTTTATATTTTTCGGCACTTAACAGTCGCGAGCAGGAGGGGGATTGCTACCTTGATGTCGGCCTCGATTGGGCGATGATGCCAGCTGAATCCGATTTAGGCCAAAAACGCCATCTCCTCCACATATTCCATGACAAGCCCGTCCCCCTCCACATGCAGAGGGTAGACCACATAGCTGGACGCAAAATAGTCCTCCGCGTTCCAGCGGTCGCCGTAGTACAGGACTTTTCCGTCCTCATGCAGGACAAAGGCAGGCTGGCTCCTGTAGGTGGTCTCGTCCCCGATCTCCCGCAGACGGCTCCAACGCCCCTCCATGGAATCGGCCACGGCGTACTTCCCCTGATTCGGGGCCCAGCCGGTGCAGAAAGAGGTCAGCATGTAATATTTCCCGCCTATCTTCACCACTGCGGGGGCCTCCCGGTATTCTCCCTGCCAGAGCCTGTGCACCAGGGTGTCTACATTCATGTAGTCGTCCGTCAGGCGATACATGTGCAGATCCGCATTGTCCCGGGCTGCCGAGATGAAGTAGGCAGTGCCGTCATCGTCCTGGAACAGGGTGCAGTCCCTGGACATGAAGCCATATGGGTTGAAATGTCCGTGATAGGTGAAAGCCCCGTCCGGCGCATCGCAGGTGGCGATTCCCACCGCAGCGTCGTGATAGTCCTTTCCGTTCTCGAAATGCATCCACATGACGAACTTTTTCGTCCGCTCATTGTACAGCACCTTGGGCCGTTCCAGGTTGACCTTGCCGCCGTCTTCCCGCCGCAGCTGGATTTTCGTCCTGACGCGGTACGCTTCCGTCTTCGAGGAGGCGGTGAGCACATGGCCCCGGAACTCCCAGTCCGACAGGTTTTTGGAGCGGTAGCAGCTTACATAATAATCCTCTCTCCTGTCTTCCCCGTACCAGTAATAGTATCCTTCAAATGAAATCATGTATCCGCCGTGGGCGTGGATGGGGGCACCGTCCGTGTCCGTCCATAACGCTCCGTTTTTTAATATACCCATATTTACCTCCCGTATGTTTCATCAAGTTTCCGTCAGCCCATAAATCTGATAAAGGGACAGCATGTTCTGGTACATCAGCTTCCGCGACATCAGCTGCTGGTAGGTCACGGTCTTAACTTTCCCCTGCGCTTTCAGCCCTTCCATTTTCTCCAGGATATCGCCATATTCCTTCTGCACGGCCGCCAGCATCTTCTCGAATGCGGCCAGCCTGTCCGTGGGATTTATTTCTTCCATTTTTATAACGCCTCCTTCGGCCATCCGTCCATATCGTTGCTTCACTCTAAAGGAACCGTTACCTCCAGGCTCCCCACCGCATGGCCGAAGCCAAAGGAGCCCTCCGGGAATGCCAGATTGATCTGCCCTTCATAAAAGTACCAGCCGATGCCGTCTCCCGCTACGATCTCCGGTATCTCCGCCCTCAACACCGCATCGTCGAACTCCACCTCCGGATAATTTTCATGGAGCCGCCCTATGACGTTTTCTACCATCGCCTCATCCATGGTCAGGAACTGGGACAGCTGCAGATTCTCTCCCGTTTTGGCGTTCAGGTTATAGTAGTCCCAGTAATTGTTGGGATGAGGGCCTCCCATGTTCACTGTCCGCATGACCATGATGCTGACTACATCCGTGTCGCATCTGTAGATATGGGCCTGGGTCCCCTGCCCGAACACGCTGGCAGGATCCACGGACCCTCTGTACTCCTTTACGCTTTCCTGCAGCTCGTCCAGCAATGTTTCGCTCTGTGATCTGCACTGTGCGTTGATGGTGTCAAACGCCGCGGACAGCCCCTCGCTGCCTCCTCCCGCTAGGGTGAACATAGGGTACTCCACGAAGGCTATCTCTTCTCCCCCATCATCCGTCCGGGCCTCCCGCAGGATTTCCGCATTGATCTGGGGCGCGGCTGCAGCGCTTTCCCCGCCGCCTTCGCCGCCTGGGGTTCCGGCCTCCGTGGGCGCTGCGTCCGATTCAGGATTGCCGGCTTCCGACTCCCCGTCAAGCGCCACGGGCTCTATCCCCATGACAGCATCTTTCGTCCCTTCCGTTTCGTCTTTCCCGCCGCAGCCGGAGACGGCAAGGCACAAGGTCAGCACCACACATGACACCATTGTCAGTTTCTTCAGATTTTTCGTCGTTTTCATTATTTCCCTCATAGGTCTCTCCATAACCTTTTTCATGCTTTCTTCATATCCTCCATCCATTCCGCTGTCCAGGCTCCCCGCCGGACTCCATATTTCTTCACAGCTTTCGCAGATTTCCGTCCAGACCGTCCAGACTCCCGCAGCCCACGTCACGGCTTCTGCCGATAGATGCCGCAGTCCAGATGCCGGTACGCCAGCTCCGTGGCCACCCTTCCCCGGGGCGTGCGGTTCAGGAAGCCGTTCTTGATCAGATAGGGCTCGTACACATCCTCAATGGTCCCCGCGTCCTCCCCGATGGCTGCCGCCAGGGTATCCAGCCCCACAGGGCCTCCGTCAAACTTCTCAATCATGGTGAGCAGGAGGTTTCTGTCGATATGATCCAGCCCCAGCTTGTCCACGTCCATCAGGTCAAGGGCCGTCCTGGCCACCGCCTCCGTGATGACGCCGTCATATTTCACCTGGGCGAAATCCCGCACCCTCTTTAGGATACGGTTGGCCAGGCGGGGCGTGCCACGGCTGCGGCGGGCCATCTCCAGAGCGCCTTCCGGCTCCACCTCCACCTCCAGCACTCGGGCCGAATGCAGGATGATCAGCTGCAGCTCCTCTATGGTATAGAACTCCAGGTGATGGATCATGCCGAACCGGTCCCGCAGGGGCGCGGTGAGGAGCCCGGCCCTGGTGGTGGCCCCAACCAAAGTGAACTTGGGCAGCTCCAGCCGCACGGAGCGGGCCGTGGAGCCCTTTCCTATCATGATGTCGATGCAGTAGTCCTCCATGGCGGGATACAGCACCTCCTCCACCTGGCGGTTCAGGCGGTGTATCTCGTCCACGAACAGCAGGTCGCCCTCCTCTAAATTGTTCAGGATGGCGGCCATCTCCCCGGGCTTCTCGATGGCGGGCCCGCTTGTCACCTTTAGATGGACGCCCATCTCATTGGCGATGATGCCAGCCAGCGTGGTCTTCCCCAGGCCCGGCGGCCCATAGAAGAGCACATGGTCCAGAGCGTCTCCACGCAGCTTCGCGGCCTCGATATAAATCTTCAGGTTCTCCTTCACCTTGGATTGACCGATGTAGTCATCCAGCTTCTGAGGCCGCAGGGAGCCCTCTATCCTGATATCCTCTTCCGTTATATTCGTCTCAATCATTCGTTTCGGCATACTCTCAATAAGCTCTTTCTCTCATTCTGTTTACGGAACATGTCTATTTTAGCCTTTTTTGGTTTCGGATGCAAGCATTTTCGCATACAGATTCGTGCAATGCAGATTGGCGCAATCCGCAGAAGTGCAACCGCAGAAAAGCTCCAACCAAAGGTTGCGCCCCGCCCTATCCAATCAGTCGCTTCCAAAGAGCCGGCCCATAGCGTAGACTGTCCATAGCTTTCCGCATCCATAGAAAGCCGTCCCAAAATCCAGGCCTCGAATCGAAAGGAGCCCGCAATGGACAGAAGAGAATTATACAAAAACCACAGACTGTGCATGGCCTCCTGCACGGTGCTGCTCCTCATAGACACTTTCTGCATTTTCCTCATAATACCTTTCACTGTCGAACTCATAGACCTCATCCGGTTCCACACCA
>CAMTBF010000388.1 GCA_947068385.1 uncultured Lachnospiraceae bacterium | reverse complement strand
TCACGGCCGCCTCCGCCTATAATCAATACTTTCATGCCGCACCTCACATCCTTCTTCTGACTTTATTGTCAATCATGCATATCCTGTCGTTCGCGATATCGTCTATGGCCTGGGGGAGCAGGATCCACTCCGCCTGCTCCATCACCCGCTGCTGCAGGATCTCCGGCGTGTCGCCGTCCTCTATGTACACTGCCTTCTGAGCGATGATGGGCCCCTCGTCCATTCCGTCATTGACGAAATGCACCGTGGCCCCGGTGACCTTCACGCCCCGCTCCAGCGCCTTCTCGTGCACCTTCAGCCCATAGTAGCCCACGCCGCAGAAGGACGGTATCAGGGACGGATGGATATTGATGATCCTGCCGTCAAAGGCCGTCACCATCTGGGGCGGGATCCGCACCAGGAATCCGGCCAGCACAATCAGGTCCGGGGAAAGCTTCCTCAGCTCCTCCGTGAAAGCCTCATTGAAGGCCTCCCTGTCGGCATATTGCCTGGGGGAGATCAGCTTTGCCTCTATTCCGTGCTCTCTCGCGCGCTCCAGCGCTTTGGCCCGGGCATTGTTGCTGATCACCGCCAGCACTCGGGTATTGGTGATCGCCCCTCTGTCCATGGCGTCCAGGATGGCCTGGAGGTTGGTGCCGCCTCCGGACACGCACACTACGATGTTCAGCATATGTCCACTCCCTTTTCCCCGGCAGCGCAGCGCCCCACCACATAAGGGGCCTCGCCTGCCGCCCGGATGGCCTCCAGGCATCTGTCCCCATCCTCAGGCGACACGGCCAGCACCATGCCCAGTCCCATATTATAGGTATTGTACATCATCCGCTCCTCGATGTCCCCTTTCCGGGCCAGGAGCCGGAAGATGGCGGGCACCTCATAGCTGTCCTTCTCCACCACGGCCCGGATGCCCTCCGGCAGCATCCTGGGGATGTTCTCATAGAAGCCGCCGCCTGTGATATGGCTGCAGCCCTTTATCCGCACTCCCGCGTCCTTTACGGCCCGCAGGGCCTTCACGTAGATCTTGGTGGGCGTCAGCAGGGTGTCGCCCAGGGTGCCGCCCAGCTCCTCATAGTAGGTGTCCAGGCTTTCCCTTGTCATCTCGAACACTTTCCGCACCAGGGAAAAGCCGTTGGAATGTACACCGGACGACGCTATGCCGATAAGCAGGTCGCCCTCCTCTATCCCCTCCCCGGTGATCAGGTTCTTCTCCTCCGCCACGGCTACCGCGAAGCCCGCCAGGTCGTACTCCTCCTCGGGCATCATGCCCGGATGCTCCGCCGTCTCGCCGCCGATCAGCGCGGCCCCGGCCTGCCTGCACCCTTCGGCCACTCCCTTTACGATTGCGGCGATCTTCTCCGGGATGTTCTTGCCGCAGGCGATATAGTCCAGGAAGAACAGCGGCTCGCCCCCGGCGCAGGCCACGTCGTTCACGCACATGGCCACGCAGTCGATGCCGATCGTGTCGTGCTTATCCATCAGGAACGCCAGCTTCAGCTTGGTGCCCACGCCGTCCGTGCCGGACAGCAGCACGGGCTTCTCCATGCCCTTTACGGCCTCCATGGAGAACGCGCCGGAAAAGCCGCCGATGCCGCCCAGCACCTCCGGGCGCATGGTGGCCTTCACGTCCGCCTTCATCAGCTCCACAGACCGATAGCCTGCCTCAATGTCCACTCCCGCTTTTCTGTAATCCATTCACATACCCCCTTGCCTGCCTCCTGCAGGCGCTGTCCCCCGCCCCCTGCGCGGCTTTCCGGCGGCACGGGCGGGCTCGTCCTCTCTTATTTGTCCTGCAGATAGGCCTTGTAGCCCTGTTCCTTCAGCTTCGCGTCCTTGGCCTCCACCTGGCTCTTCAGCTTCGCGCTGTAGTCCTTCAGCTTCTGCAGCAGGGCCGGATCCGAGGTGGCCAGGATCTTCGCCGCCAGGAGCCCCGCGTTGGCGCCGCCGTTTATGGCCACTGTGGCCACGGGGATGCCGGAGGGCATCTGCACGATGGAATACAGGGAATCCCGCCCTCCCAGGGAGGTGGTGTGCATGGGAATCCCGATGACCGGCATGGGGAAGATCGCCGCGCACATGCCCGGCAGATGGGCAGCCATGCCCGCTCCCGCGATGATTACCTTGAACCCCTTCTCCTCCGCGCCCTTCGCGTACTCGTAAAATACATCCGGCTCCCTGTGGGCGCTGATGATCGACATCTCATAGGGGATGCCCAGCTCCTCCAGGATGTCCGCCGCCTTCGCCATCACGGGCATGTCGGAATCGCTTCCCATCACGATGCCCACCTTTATTTCCTGTATCTCTCCCATAAATGCCTCCTTTGGCTATAATCTCTCTGTTCTCCAGTTTACTAAAGAATGGCCCCGCGCGCAACCACTTTTTCCAAAATTCAGGATTCCCGCCGCCCTCAGGCCAGGCTGCCTCCCGCGTATATGATCAGCCCCAGGCTTGCCAGCGCCAGGAGGTTCAGCACGATCCCCAGCACGGGAAAGAGCCTGAAATACTCCTTCTCCTGCACGGTCACCAGCCCCAGGATCAGCCCGATGGTGGAATAGACCGCCGCAAGCAGGGCTCCGGCCCCGAAGCCGGCTCCCACCTTCCCGCCGTTCCTGTAGGAGAGGAATATCATGACGCCCAGCGAGGCCAGGCTGATCGTGCCCAGGACCGCGGCCATGACGGCCCGGTTGGAATGTTTTTTGTCCGTGAAGATAAAGCCTTTTCTTTTTTTCATATAAACCCGAAAGGGCACTCCCCAGAAAGGTCTGCCCCTCTTAGGAAATGCCCACCAGTCGCTCCCCGCCTAGAATATGATCTTGGACTTGCCCGCAATCAGCTTCGCCCCGCTGACGATCAGCAGGATCCCCGACACGATTCCCACTACCAGCGAGATCACTCCCATGGTAATGCTGGTAGCGCCCGCTCCTTTCATCACTTTATAGACTCTCTCGCTCATATATCCGCTCCCTTCCTTCCTGCGTGGCTTTACGTCCATGCCAGCTCTCCTGCCCCGTATGTCCCATAATACGCGTCTATGGCCGCCTTTGTGGCGTCGTCGATATAGATCCGTCCCTTGTACGGCCTGTTGTACAGATGCTCCACCACCTCCCGCATGGTCACGATGGCCGCCGTCTCAAAGCCGTAGCGCTCCCTGATCTCCTCCAGGGCGCTCACGTTTCCGGCCGGGCCCTTCTCCATGCGGTTCAGGGACACCATCAGCCCCCTGATCTCCACCTTCGCCTGGGCCATGATGATCGGATAGGTCTCCTCGATGGACTTCCCGGAGGTGGTCACGTCCTCGATGATCACGACCCTGTCTCCGTCCTTCATGCCGCTTCCCAGCAGGATGCCCGCCTCGCCGTGGTCCTTGGCCTCCTTGCGGTTGGAGCTGTAGCGCACGTCTCTTCCATAGAGCTCGCTGTAGGCCATGGCCGTGGCCACGCCCAGGGGAATCCCCTTGTAGGCCGGCCCGAACAGGATGTCGAAGTCGTCCCCGTACCTCTCATGGATGGCCCTGGCGTAGTACCCGCCCAGGCGCCACAGCTGCGTCCCTGTCACGTAAGAGCCCGCGTTCATGAAAAAGGGGGACTGTCTGCCGCTCTTCAGCGTAAACGAGCCGAACTTGAGCACATTGCTGTCCACCATAAATTCGATAAATTCCTGCTTGTACTGTTCCATACCTCTACCGATTCCTCCTGTCTGACAAGCCTATGGTACTCTTCTGGAAAAAAGGTGAGCAGGACGATAAGCCGGGTTCTGTCATGGACGGTCATCTATCTAGCACGGCTGTCGCCAGCCGCGTCCAGCGACCTACCTGAAAGCAGGCCGGGCAAGCCTGTGGCTCTCATTCTGGTCTTGCTTCGGATGGGGTTTACATGGCTCCGCCCGTTACCGGGCGGACGGTAGTCTCTTACACTGCCTTTCCACCATTACAGGGCTCTACAGTCCCGCCCTGCTGTATATTTCTGCTGCACTGGCCTTGGAGTCGCCTCCACCGGACGTTATCCGGCATCCTGCCCTATGAAGCCCGGACTTTCCTCGCC
>CAMTBF010000387.1 GCA_947068385.1 uncultured Lachnospiraceae bacterium | reverse complement strand
AATCTCATTCGGAAACTCTATGCTTTGGAACCCAAAATCATTTATGCAAGGCAGGAGTGTACGTTGGAGTGTCCTCCTGTCTGGAACAGGAGGAAAGATGAAGAAACTGGCAGACATGAACCTGGTAGACGATTTTCTGGCCTACAGCCTGACGGCCCACAAGAGGTATGGGGAGGAGGCTTCCCGCTTTATCCTGGAATGTATCCTGCAGCGCAGGATAGGGCATCTTACGATAGTGCCCCAGAAAGTCTGGTATGGCGAGGAGCCGAAGGGCCACGGCGTGCGGCTGGATGTCTATCTGGACGAAGAGGACGGAGAGATTTTTGACATGGAGCCGGACAACAACGGCGGAGCCGACAGCGTGGCCACATTGCCCCGGAGGGTGCGGTTCTACCATGCAAAGATAGACGCGGGAAATTTGACGGCGGGCGATGATTACAGTACATTGCGGAATGTATTGGTGATATTTATCGCTACATACGATCCGTTCGGGCGGAAGAGAATGGTATATACGATTAAGAACGGATGTGTGGAGGAGCCGGATCTGGCTTATGAGGACGGAGCCAAGACGATATTTCTATACACAAAAGGGACAAAAGGAGAGCCGACGGAGGAGCTGAAGCAGCTTGCCAGATATATGGAGCACTCCACTGCGGAAAACGCGAAATCCGCAGGTCTGGCAAGGCTGCATGAAATGGTGACGGAAGTGAAATCGGACAGGGAAGTGGGGCTGGCGTATATGAAGGCTTGTGAGATTGAGAGGCGTATAAGGGAAGAAGGAAAGGCAGAAGGAACGGCAGAAGGAACGGCAGAAGCCGTATTGACTTTGCTGGCGGCAAAGGGAACGGTGCCCCCTCAGCTGGAGCGCGCCATAGCTGCCCAGACAGATATGGAAACGCTGAACCGCCTGCTGCTGTTGGCGGCAGAGGCGGCCAGCGTGGAAGAGTTCCAGACAAGGCTGTGAGAGGGACCGGGCGCGGGAGCGCCGGACATAAGAGCTCAGAATCAGGAAAGGGAAGTGGAGATATGTACCGCATCATGATCATAGAGGACGACCAGCCCATGGCGGACGCCATGCGCAGACAGATAGAGGCCTGGGGGAACCAATGCCTGTGCGCCACGGACTTCCGGGACATCCTCCCGGAATTTGCGGCATACGACCCCCACATGGTGCTGATGGACATCATGCTGCCTTTCTTCAACGGCTACCACTGGTGCAGCGAGATCCGCAAGATTTCCAATGTGCCCATCGTCTTCCTGTCCTCCGCCTCTGACAACATGAACATCGTCATGGCCATGAACATGGGCGGGGACGACTTCATCCCCAAGCCGGTGGACCCGCAGGTGATGACCGCCAAGATACAGGCCGTGCTGCGCAGGGCCTACGACATGGCGGGGAAGATCCCGGTGCTGGAGCACAGGGGCGCGGTGCTGAACCTGAACAACACCTCCCTCACCTATGAGGGGAACCGCATCGAGCTGACCAAGAACGAATTCCGCATCCTGCAGACCCTGCTGGAGAACAAAGGCAAGATCGTCAGCCGGGACACTCTGATGACGAAGCTGTGGCAGATGGACGCCTATGTGGAGGAGAACACCCTGACGGTGAACGTCACCAGGCTGCGGAAGAAGCTGGAGGGCGCGGGGCTTAAGGACTTCATCGCTACCAAGGTGGGAAGCGGGTATATCATAGAAAGCAAGGACAGCTTTCTATGATCAAATGAGGGAATATTATAGAAAGAAAGGACGGCTTTCTATAATCAAATAAGGGAGTATTATAGAAAGCAAGGACGGCTTTCTATAATCAAGTATCGTGGAGTGAGGGAAAACAGATGGATGGTCATCGACAGGGCGGCGGAGGGGATCCGGACTGACATCAGGCAGTGGAATCGCGGAGGGTTCCGCCGGTTCGGGAGTCCTCGCAATGGAGCGGATTGCCAGCGGCCAGGGAATATCTTGATCGGCATGGGCGAGAAGCGCCCGGGGAGGTATATGATATGGAAGAGGAGAGTTGGTATGGCATACTGTGGCAGTTTCTGTGGCAGCGCCGCCGGACGGCAGCGCTCCTTGCGGCCTTCGCCGGAATCTACGCGGCGGTCTTCTCCCTGTACGATATGGAGACGGAAGCAGTGCTGTACGCAGGAGGGCTGTGCGTCCTCCTGGGGGCGGTGGCGCTGGGCATCTCTTTCTTTTTCTACTATAATGCCCACAAAGCGCGCAGGAGCCTGCTGCAGAACGTGGAGATTCTGGACGGAGAGCTTCCGAAGCCTCAGACCCTGGCGGAGGCGGACTACCAGGAGATGGTCAAGAGCCTGAAGGAGGCCTATGACAGGAACCTGGGGGAGAGGCAGAGGGAGCGCAGGGAGAGCATGGACTACTACACCACCTGGGTGCACCAGATCAAGACCCCCATCTCCGTCATGCGCATGACCCTCCAGGGGGAGGACACGGAGGAGAACCGGGAGCTGCTGGCAGAGCTGTTTAGGACAGAGCAGTACGTGGAGATGGCGCTGAACTGGATGCGCCTGGGGAGCGATTCCTCCGACTTCCTGTTCCGGGAATACGCCCTGGACGAAATCCTGCGCCAGGCCATCCACAAGTACGCGCCCCAGCTGGTGCGGAACCGGATCCGGCTGACCTATGAGCCCACGGACGTGACGGTGCTCACGGACGAGAAGTGGCTGCTGTTCCTCATTGAGCAGATCCTGTCCAATGCCGTCAAGTACGCCAGGAACGGCAGCCTGACCATATCCGTCACGCCGGATAAAGTGCTTCGGATTGCCGATACCGGGATCGGCATCGCCCCGGAGGACGTGCCCAGGATATTCGAGAAGGGCTTCACGGGATACAATGGCAGGGCGGACAAGAAGTCCACCGGGCTGGGCCTCTACCTGTGCCGCCTCACCGCGCAGAAGCTGTCCCACAAGATCAGCGTGGAGTCCACGGTAGGAGAGGGAACCACGTTTTCCATAGACCTGCACAGGGACGCGCTCTGGGTGGAGTAGGGCGCTGTGGAGGAAGGCTTACAAAAATGTCACATGAAACGGCGGAAATGTCACTCGATTCGATGTCGGTGCTTTCCGTTTTTTTGTAGAATGGGTATAGTTCCAAGAACAGAACACAGCAAATAACAAGGAGGTCGATTCATATGGTTCTATTAGAGGCACAGAGCCTGCGAAAGGTATATACCACTCGCTTCGGGGGCAACCAGGTCCAGGCGCTGACCAACGTGTCCTTCTCCGTGGAGCAGGGCGAATATGTGGCGATCATGGGCGAGTCCGGCTCCGGCAAGACCACGCTCTTGAACATCCTGGCGGCATTGGATAAGCCCACCGGCGGGCAGGTGCTGCTTTCGGGGAAGAGCCTTTGGAACGTGAAGGAGAAGGAGCTGGCGGCTTTCCGCCGCAACAATTTAGGGTTCGTGTTCCAGGACTTTAACCTCCTGGACACCTTTTCCATCCAGGACAATATCTTCCTGCCCCTGGTGCTGGGCGGCAAGGAT
Source organism: uncultured Lachnospiraceae bacterium (assembly GCA_947068385.1). Classification (GTDB taxonomy): domain Bacteria; phylum Bacillota; class Clostridia; order Lachnospirales; family Lachnospiraceae; genus Acetatifactor. The sequence continues at coordinate 539 of CAMTBF010000387.1, read as the reverse complement.
TACAGGGAGATGGACAGGAGGCTCCAGCCCATCGCGCAGAAGCTGGGCATCCAGGAGATTCTGAAGAAATACCCCTATGAGGTATCCGGGGGCCAGAAGCAGCGGGCAGCGGTGGCCCGGGCGCTGATCACGAACCCCCAGCTGATCCTGGCGGACGAGCCCACGGGGGCCCTGGACTCCAAGGCCACGGACGGGCTGCTGCGGATCTTCAACGAGATCAACGAGGACGGCCAGACCATCATCATGGTGACCCATTCCACCAAGGCCGCCAGCCATGCGGGCAGGGTGCTGTTCATCAAGGACGGGGAGGTGTTCCACCAGATCTACCGGGGGAACAGCACCAACGAGCAGCTCTATCAGAAGATTTCCGACACACTGACCCTGCTGGCTACAGGGAACACGGACGCCGCAGAGAGAGGCAGGAGGATGATGGCATGAAGAAAAGCTTCTATCCGAAGTTAGCGGCAGGAAATATAAAGAAGAACGCAAGGACGTATATCCCCTATATGCTCACCTGCATCATCACGGTGGCCATGTAC
>CAMTBF010000386.1 GCA_947068385.1 uncultured Lachnospiraceae bacterium | reverse complement strand
GGGGACAATTACCATTCTTTTGTATGGGTAAAAGCCTTTTTCAGATTTGGATCGGATGGTTGAGGGGGATATTTTTACAGTTAATATCCTGGAGCAGACCGTTACCTACATGGTAGATCAGATTCGCATCGTTCTGCCGGAGGAGACAGACGAGCTGGCCATACAGCCCGGAAGGGACTACTGCACGTTGGTCACTTGTACTCCATATGGAGTAAATAGTCACCGCATGCTGGTGCGGGGCAAGCGCATAGAGAACATCGCCGGTGAGGTGGTGGTCGTGGCGGAGGCGGTGCGGATACCGACATACGTAGTCATCCCCGCGGTGGGAATCCCGTTGCTGTTCGTGACGCTGACCGTCACCCTCATCGTCAGCAGCGCCAAAGGCCGCAGGATGACCAAGAGACAGATACTGGATGAGCTCCGCAAGGACGGCTCCGAGGATGGGGCTTCCGAGGAGGAAGAATAGGATTGCTATAGAATTAAAAATAGGAGGAAACGCTCATGAAAAAAAGATGGATATATCTGCTGACTGCGCTGACCCTGGCCGCCGGTATGTGCATCGCAGAGCCCATGGCGGGCATCGCGGCGCCTCTCGAGGCGGATGCCGAGGGATTCGTGGCCGGAAGCTGTTCCCTGACCGTCTATGCGGAGGATCCCCATAAGGAAGGGGCGGACAGCTTCGGGGAAGACCTTGCAGGCGCGGACGTGGTGGTGGATCTGTACCAGGTGGCCCGGGCCGTGAAGACATCGGGATATGATACCTATCATTACGAGCTGGACGGGAAGTATGCTTCGCTGCAGCTTCCGGACGGCCCACAGGAGGGCGCGCAGCCCGCGGCGACCTGGGAGGAAGCGGCCCAGCAGGCGGCGGCCATCGCCCTGGACGCGGCTTCGCCCGGCACCCCTGTAAGCGGCAGCGGGCAGCCTGCGGGCACCAAAGTGGGTGACCTGGAACCGGGCCTGTACCTGCTGGTGGCCAGGGGCAGGAGCCTGACGGAGCTGGCGGATTATAAGATAGAGATAGAGCAGACGGATTCCCTGACCCAGGAGGAGACCACGCGGATAGCCACCATAGCCAATTCCCAGCAGTACACATACGCGTTCCTCCCCCAGTTGGTCTCCCTGCCCACCAAGGAGGCGGACGAGAACGGCGTCATCAACACGGCGAATCCGGGGGACTGGATCTTCGACGCGTCCGTGAACATGAAGCCGGAGCGCCTGAATCGCTACGGCTCCCTGGAGATCGTCAAGACCCTTTCCGAGTACGAGACCATGGGGGGCGTCCAGGAATCCGCTACTTTCGTCTTCGAGGTCACGGGAGTGCTGGACGACGAGGTGGTCTTCAGCGATGTGGAGAGCATCACCTTCACGGCGGCGGGGCAGGAGCGCGTGGTGCTGGACAGGATTCCGGCCATGGCCCAGGTCACGGTCCGGGAGGTGTACAGCGGCTCCAGCTATCAGCTTACCGTGCCGGGAGACCGGACGGCCACCATCGCGGCGGACGATGTGGTGTCCGTGGACTTCGAGAACGAGTACGATGGCCGCAGGACCAACGGCCACGGAATCAAGAACCAGTTTGTATACGACGAGGAGGCGGGGGCATGGCACTGGTACTCCAGCCCGGCCCAGGGAGCAGCCGGGAACCAGGGCGAACCGCCTGCCGGGAACTGAGAGTAGATTTGTTGGCCTATGCGGAACGGGAATAAGAGGTGAAGATGATGAAGAGAAGAAGATTTTATCCTGGAGCCCTTGCTCTGGCGGCCCTGACGGCAGTGGCCTTTGCCGGGATAGGCGAGGCGTGGTCCTATTTTACCACTTACGCGGAGGCGGCGGGCGGCTATACCATCCGGCTGGGGGACAGGACGGAAATCACGGAGGAGTTCACGGACTGGACGAAGCATGTGGTGATTGAAAATGTGGAGAGTTCGGAACCTGTGTATATCCGCGCCAGGGCGTTCTGCGGAAGCCAGTATACGCTTGTCTACTCCGGCGAGGGCTGGACCCAGGGCAGCGACGGATACTATTATTACGGGAATATCGTAAACGGCGGCGCCAGCACGGCACAGCTGGACATCAGGATCGAGAACATCCCGGCGGATCCGGAGGAGATGGAGCGCTTCAACGTGGTGGTCATCTATGAGAGCACGTCGGTGAAGTATCATGAGGACGGCACTCCTTATACGGTGGAGGAGACCGACTGGAGCGAGCTCCTGGATACCGGCAGCACCGTCAGCGGCGGTACGGAAGGAGGGGGCCAGGCATGAAGCAGAAGAAGCAGAAGAAGCGTTTGAGGGCGGCATCGCCCATCGTCACCGTGGCGCTGTTCGTGGTGGCGGTGGCCATGCTCCTGGGCGGCTCCATCGGGGGCACCAGGGCTGCGCTGACCTATTATTCCGAGACCTATACCTCCCGGATCCAGATGTACGACATCGGCGTCTCTCTGGTGGAGAACGACAAGGAGGTGTCCTGGCGGGACTACAGCAGCGCCGGGGACGGCACCTGGAACGAGCATACGGGGGTGCTGCTGGAGAACATGCTCCCCGAGGGCGAGAAGCTGACCCTGGGGAAGAAGTACAGGGAAGAGCTGAGGGTCCGCAATACCGGGACCATCAACCAATATGTCCGCGTCAACATATATAAATACTGGCTGGACGCCAAGGGCGTGAAGATGCGCGACCTTTCCCCGGACCTAATCGACCTGAACCTGGTGAACCTGGGGACGGACTGGATCGAGGACGAGGGGGCCAGGACCAGGGAGCGCACGGTTCTGTATTACAACAAGCTCCTGTACGCCCAGGGGGAGGGGACTTCCGAGACGCCCCTGTTCGCGGACTCCTTGGTCATCGATGACAGCATCGCGAAGAAGGTGTCCCAGGAGACGACGACGAATGGAAACTATACGACGATCATCACCACCTACGACTATGACGGCGTGTCTTTCCGGGTGGAGGTAGAGGTGGATGCCGTGCAGGAGCACAATGCCGAGGACGCTATCTGGAGCGCCTGGGGCAAACGGATCTCCGTGGGTGAGGACGGCATCTTGAGCCTGGTGGAATAGGGGGTGGAACGCATGAAGAACAAGAAAATCTGGACGGGGCTGCTGTCCTGTCTGACGGCCCTTGCCATAGCGCTGCCGGTCCATGCGGAGACCTTCTATGGGGATGACAGCTGGAGCGTGGTGTTCAACGCCCAGAAGCAGATGGTCAGCACCTTCAGCACCGCGGACATCAACGACGTGGTGGGAGGCATGCAGCCCGGGGACAATGTGATCGTCACCCTGAAGCTGAAGAACGAGAACCCCACGGCCACGGACTGGTACATGCAGAACGAAGTCCTGTACTCCCTGGAGGACAGGAGCGCCAACAGCGAGACCGGAGGCGGCGCGTACACCTATCGGCTCACCTATACGGATCATACCGGAGCGGTGCAGACCCTGTTCGACAGCGATACCGTAGGCGGCGAGAACGGGGTCACCGTGGAGGAGACCCTGGAAGGCCTCCATGGGGCGACGAATGCCTTGAAAGACTTTTTCTATCTGGATACCGTGAACAATGGAGAGGGCGGCACCATCACCCTTGAGGTGGCGCTGGACGGCGAGACCCAGGGCAACAGCTACCAGGATACCCTGGCGGATCTGCAGATGAACTTCGCGGTGGAGCTGCGGGACGACCTGCCCACGCAGCCGACGCCCAATCAGCCGGGAACCCCGCCCACCCCTGTGGACGACACCCAGCCCACGCCCGAGCCGGGCAGAAGGACCGACATAGTGCGCACCAGCGACGAGAGCCAGCTTCCTCTGCTGGCGGCCATCAGCGGCGTCACGGGGCTGATGCTTCTGGGCTACTGCATCTATTGTGTCAGAGAGAATAAAAAGAAGAAGGGGGAGTAGACGGATGAAGACACTGAAGAGGATATTGTATACCGCGCTGTGCCTGTGTCTGCTGCTCACAACGGCCCTTCCGGTGTCCGCAAAGGAGGAGGAGTATACCTATACGGTCCGCTTCTTCGCGGGGAAGCAGGGCACCTTCCAGAACGGTGAGATCATGCTGGTGGAGCTGGA
>CAMTBF010000385.1 GCA_947068385.1 uncultured Lachnospiraceae bacterium | reverse complement strand
GTCGGCCTCGTTCTCAAAGAGGCCGAAGTTGTAAAGTCCCTCGGAGATGATGTAGTCCACCGTGGCGCGCTCGTTCAGCGACGCCGCCGGATCCTGGAACACCATCTGCACGTTGCGGATGACCTCCCTGTCCAGCGCGTGCGGAATCTTCCCGGAGATGCGCACGCCCTTGTACTGGATCTCCCCGGCCGCCAGCGGGTTCACGCGGATGACCGCCCGCCCGATGGTGGTCTTGCCGGATCCCGACTCTCCCACCAGGGAGAAGGTCTCGCCCTTGTAAATATCGAAGGATGCCCCCGTCACCGCCCGGACGGCCGTGTCGCCGCTGCCGAACGTGATGTCGATGTCCTTTACGGACAGCAGTATCTCTTTTCCGTTCTCTGCCTTCGGACCGTGCTCCGGGAAGAGGGAACGGCCTTTTTTCATTGTATCTTTCTTTGCCATGTTTCCTTCCTCCCTCAGATGTTGAACGCTTCCATGAGCTTGCTATGGATATCCTGGATGCCCTCCGGCTTCTCCACCTTGGGCGACCTGGGATCCAGCAGCCATGTCTTCGCGTAATGGGTGTCCGTCACCTTGAACATCGGCGGCTCCTCCAGCGTGTCGATCTTCAGGCAGTACGGATTACGCGGCGCGAAAGCGTCGCCCGTGATGCTGTTGTACAGGGACGGCGGCGTACCCGTGATGGAATACAGCTCTGTATTACGCTGGGCCAGCTGGGGCAGACTGGACAAAAGCGCCCAGGTGTACGGGTGGCGCGGGTCGTAGAAGACCTCCTCCGCCGTGCCGATCTCCACCATCTGCCCGGCGTAGAGCACCGCCACACGGTCCGCCACATTTGCCACCACCCCCAGGTCGTGGGTGATGAACACCGTGGTGAAGCCGAACTCCTTCTGCAGATCCTTAATCAGCTGCAGGATCTGTGCCTGTATGGTCACGTCCAGAGCCGTGGTGGGCTCGTCGCAGATCAAAATCTTCGGCTGGCAGGACAGGGCGATCGCGATGACGATACGCTGCCGCATGCCGCCGGAATACTGGAACGGATAGTCGTCGAAGCGCGACTCCGCGTTGGGGATGCCCACCTTGTGCATCAGCTCGATGGCCCGCCGCCTGGCCTCCGTCTCGGAACAGCCCTGATGGCGCACGATGACAGAGGTGATCTGCCTGCCGATGGTGACGATGGGGTTCAGGCTGGTCATGGGATCCTGGAACACCGTGGCGATACGGCGTCCGCGGATCTGCTGCCAGTCCCTGGCGTACTTCACGTTCGCCAGGTTCAGCACGCAGATCCCATGCAGACGCTCCGACGTTTCGTCCAGATACTTCACGCGGAATGCCACCGTGTCGAAGACAGCGTTGCGCTGCTCCTCATCGTCCAGATCCACGCCGGTCTGCATAGCCTGCTTTAAGGCCGCCAGAAGCTTAAAGGTAAGTTGGACTCGCTTCATCAGGCCATAACGTCCCACCGACAGGTGGATCTCTTTGCTCAGGATCTCATTGCGCTTCTTCGTCTTCTCGGAAATCTGCCCTTTGATCTCCTGCTCGTACTTGGCCTTCAGCTCGGCCATCTGTTTATTGTAGCGCGCAAGGAAAGCGGTGTCCTTTGCCGCCTCGGCCTTGCGGGCCTTCTCTTCTTGGGCTTCCTTGCTCTCCAGCGCCTTGATCTTCTCGCCGTATTCCTTCAGCTTCCGGTCAGCGTCCTTGATGCGGTCCTTTTCATGGCGGGGGTCATAGGTCTGCTTCTCGTTGAAGAGATTCGCCCGCTTGAACCTCATGTCGCCAAGCTCGTTCTCGATGGCCGCGCGCTCTTCCTCGCTCAGGGACTCTTTGGCTTTCTTCTCCGCCTCCAGCTCTTTCATCTTCCGGTAGGTCTCCACGCCCAGCTCATAGCCGGAAATGCTGTTCAGGCGGGAGAGCGTGCTTTTCATCAGCTGTCTTCCTCCCGACGTCAGCTTCACGTATGTCTCCGCCAGCTCCGGGTCGTTTAAGATCAATCTGCCCTCATCGATGAAGCCGTTGGAGTCCGTCATGCCGGCGAAGGTCTTGGTCAGCACGGACTTGCCGGATCCGGACTCGCCCACGATGGCGATGGATTCATTCTCGTAGATATCCAGGTCGATTCCACGGATGGCGGTCAGGATACGGCCGCGGACCCGGAACTTCACATGGAGGTTCCGCACCGAAAGCAATACTTTCTTATCTTCCATCTGAATGCCCTCCTCACATATGCGTCCTGGGGTCGGACGCGTCTCCCAGACTCTGGCCGGTCACGTAGAGCACCACGGTGATGACCGAAGCCACCGCCACGGGAGTCCAGAATTCCCAACCCCATCCGGGGGTCACCATAGCGTTCTGCGCCTCATAAATCAGCCTCCCCAGGGATACCTGGCTCATGCCCAGTCCGATATAGGACAGGAACACCTCCGAGGAGATGTAGCCGGGTATGGCGGCGGCGATCTCCAGCACGATGACGCTGGTCATGAAGGGCAGGATATTCTTCAGGGCAATCTTGAAGATGCTGGTGCCCAGGCAGCGGCTGGCCAGGTTGTACTCATGGTCGCGGATGATGATGACCCGGGTCCGGATATAGTAGGCCATGCCCAGCCATCCCATGATCGTCATGGCGAAGACCAGCGTCCAGAAGCTGGGGGAGAACACCATGACCATTACCGCGGTGAACAGCGTGCCCGGGATATTTCCCAGGATATTGTAGACCTCGTTCATGATCATGTCCACCTTCCGGGAAAATCCCCAGACTGCTCCCAGCAGGATGCCGATGGTCATGTTGATGGCCGCGCATATGACGGCCAGGGATACGGAAATCCGTGAGCCGTTCCACACGGAATCAAAGGTGGACGCGCCCGTGGCGCCTGCGCCGAACAGCCATTTCACCTGGAATCCGTAGCGCTGGATGGCTGCGGACGGCGTCAGATGCTGGCCTCCCCGTTCATTCACATAGAGGTAGGGGTTCACCTGGTCGTCGTAGCCGATCACGGTGGGATAGAGATAGGCGAAGGCGATCAGCACCGCCAGGATCACCAGCACCACCACATTGATCTTCTTGCGGAAGAACACGCGGAACACGCTCTTCCAATAGGAATAACGCGGCGCCGTGATTCTCTCAGAAGCCAGTTCATCATTATTGATACGGGAGAACAGATCCTCCTCGGACAGATTGTATTTCTTGCTGAAATCTTCCACAGCGCTCACCTCGCTTTCTCTGTAAAGGAAATTCTCGGGTCAACCGTCGCCATCACCACATCGCCCAGAATCAGGGACAGCACTGACAGCACCGTGTAGAACAATGTCACGCCGATGATGACGGAATTGTCGTACTGGTTGATGGCATCGATCAGCAGGCCGCCTGCGCCGGGAACCAGGTAGACGCGCTCGGTGATGAGTGCGCCTGTCATGGCGAACAGGAGCGAGCCCGGTATGCCCTGGAAGATGGGAATGGCCGCCACCTTCATGACATGCTTGAAGAAGATCTCCGTCTCCGACATGCCGCCGGCACGGGCGAACTTCACGTAATCCGAATTCATCTGGTCGATCATATAGCGGCGCATCCACTTCATCATGCCGGCGATGGAAGGCAGCGCCAGGGACACGATGGGCAGGACGTACATCAGCCGCGTCTCGGCGTCCATGTCGAATGTCCATGGCAGCCCCATGGCCCGCCCGATGCCCTTGAAGATGAAGATATACGCCAGGCTGGGCACGGCAGAGATGAACATGATGTACAGCGTGCCGAATTTGTCCAGCATCCCCTCCTTGTACCGCGCCATCAGCACGCCGATGGGCAGCCCCAGGAGATAGACCAGGAGGGTGGAAATGATGCCAATCACAAAGGAATATCCCATGCGGGACTTGTTGTTTCGGAATGTCTGCACATTCGTATAGTCATCGGTATACCTCTGCTGGTACATGACATTGGCATCCCTGGAGCCTATCACGTACACTGCAGTGTGCAGATTGTCCGCGCTGTTCTCCGTCAGGCCGGTGGGATATGTCAGGGTAGACTGCCGATAGGAGCAGTATTCCGCGAGGTGTTTTTTGTGAGTGCAGCG
>CAMTBF010000384.1 GCA_947068385.1 uncultured Lachnospiraceae bacterium | reverse complement strand
GTGTGCATGCCACCAGCAGTCCCATTTGCCCCAGGTCAGTTGCGTAACATTCTGTGCATGGTCATGGATGGCTCCTGTTCGTTTCGTGCAGCCGGTATTCGTTAGGGGTCACCTCCAGCTTGCTCTTAAAGCTCCTGCAGAAGTAATTGGTGCTGGAATAGCCGCAGGCCAGCGCAATCTCCGATATGGTGAGCTGGGTGTTCTTCAGCAGCCTGCAGGCATGGTTCAGGCGCAGGCAGGTGATGTATGCGGTGATGTTCTCATTGGTCTCGCGCTTGAAAATCTTGCTCAGATAATCCTCCGAGAAGCCGAAATGGGCGGCGATGGCGGGCAGGCCCAGCTGCTGCCAGTTTAGGTTTTTCATGATATAGAGCTTGACCTGCTCCACGGTCCTGTTGCCAAAGCTTTGCTTTGCGGCAGGAGGCTGTCCCTTTAGATAGCTGAAATATAGCTCCTGGCAGAAAGCGGTGGCATCTGCCTTTCTGGAAAAGCCGGAGAGCTCGGCCAGAGCAGTCTGCCTCTGCCAGTCTAAGGGCTGATTCGAGGCCTGGGATTTTTCCAGAGTGTCGAAGAGGAGGTTGACCAGGGCGGCGCAGACGTTCAGCAGCAGTGCGAAATCGGTTTCCAGGCTGTCTGACAGCTTCTGAAAAAACGCTTCAAAATATTCGGTATTCCTGTTCTGAAGCTCCAGGGACAGCCCCTGGGGAAAGGAATTGCCCTGCAGCAGGCCGCGGACGAAGGAGCGGTTGCCGAAGGCGGAGGACAGCTGGCGCAGAAGCTCGGTGATCTGCCGGAGCTTCTTTGAGTCTATGGGCTTCAGGATATATTCGGTGACGCCGTAGTGCAGAGCCTGCCTGGCCGCGTTGAAGTCCTCATAGGCGCTGAGGAAGATGATGGCCACATGGTCAGAGATGGCTCTGATTCGTGTACAAAGCTCCTCGCCGCTCATCTCGGGCATCTTTAGGTCGGATATGACTACGTCCGGCCTGGCCGCGTGGAAGCGCTCCAGCCCCTCCGCCCCGTTCGACGCTTCCGCTACGATTTCGCAGCCCGTGTCCGGCCAGGGGATGAGCTGCCTGAGACATTTTCGCACATTGATATCATCGTCTATGATCATTACCTTTAACATGGAACCTCCGAAAGATATTTTCTCCTGTCCCCATTTTAATATACAAGTCTCCGGTGGACAAGCCGGGAAAGGGACTTCATCGGAATTGTGCTATAAAGTACGGAAAAGTGCAAAGCAGGACGGTCTGTGGGACGAGGCGGCCTACGCCTGGAAAAGATAGGAGTAGCTCAGCGCCTGTCCCATGACGGCGGCCCGCACCCGCTCCCATTCCTTCGGACTGTACCAGGGGGCGCCCGGAGCCGGTTCATAGCTGTTCTGCATATCCTCCAGCAGATGACACAGGTCATTGCGCCTCATTGGAAAATACAGGCTCCGGCCATAGAGCCTGTAGGCCGCATCCGCCTGCTCATCGAAGTCCCTGCTGAAGGGCTTGGCCCTGGCCAGCCCCCGGCAGACTTCCGCATCCATGTCCAGGGGATATTTCTCCCGGGTATCCGCATACAGGGACAGCCCCATATCGAAATAGGGGCACAGGCCATAGCTTCTGTCGGCATGTCGGTAAAGCAGCGCCATATTGTTGGTATGGCGGTCCTCGTTCTGGAAGAACATGTCCAGTTCCAGCATGGTGGACAGGTAAGCGCCGAATCCCTGTATCCCGGTTATGTTTTCCACAAACTGTACCGTATGGGCGATTCGCAGGTCTGTGTCCTGGATGTGGGACAGATCCTCGGCAAGGCTGAAGCTGGTGGCGCTGCGGTAAAGCTTTTCCAAAGGCAGCAGCTCCTCCCCCTCCCGGAGGAAATTCCGGCTGCGGCAGGCCCGGTACAGCCTGCCCTTCCAGGATACGGTCACCGGCTCGTAGCGCACATACCCTGTCAGGCCCGTCTCCTGCAGGAGCCTGGTGACCACTGTCTCGGCAAGGCTTTCATAACCGAAGGCATCCGCCTTGTACCACCAGCCGTCATGATGCCATTTCAATTGATTGCCTTTGCTGGTATGTCCGGAGGTCTCGATGTTTCCGCTCTGGATTTCGATGACGGGGACATTGACTTTCTCTCTCATATGCGCAGCGCCTCCTGTTCCCCAAGGGCGAAATAGGTCAGCTTCAGCCATTGCCCGTCCTCCGCCATGCGCCCCTGTGTCTTTTCGATGATGGCCATAGGGTCATAGCTGTCCACTCCTATGTCCTCCAAAATCAGCCGCAGCCTGTCCCTGGCCCTTGGCATGCAGCGCTCCTCCAGAAACGCCTGGAAATCCTCCCATGTAGGCCTGGCTTTGATGCCAAAGGCGCGATGGAAAGGCACATCCGTCTCATTCGCCGCCACCACCTGGCGATTCTGAAAGCTTACCAGCAGCCTGCTGCAGCACTCCCCGCCGTTCATATAATCCATGCGGAGCGTGTAGTCCCGGACATCCACTTCCGGGAAATCCCGGTTCAGCCGCTGCCACTCTCTCAGGCTCCGGCAGATCAGACGTTCCCCGGAGGAGGATTCTGCAGGGGAGGATTCCTTCAGATAGCGGTGCAGCGTCTGGCGGGATACGCCATATATCCCGGCCAGGGCCGTGACGGTCTCGCCCGCCTCATGCCGTCTGTGGATTTCCTGCAGCATCTCTTTCGACAGGGCCTGTTTCCTTCCCGCTCCGCGCTCATTGTGTGCCATAAAAGACTCCTTTTAGAAGATATTTTCTTGATTGTAGCTGATTTTCTCCAGAGTGTCAAGAAATTAATTAATTTACATACGAACGCGGCATCCCACGGCATCCAAAAAACATTTTGCGGCAAATGCATTGTCTTGCCGCCCCGGACAGGCTATAATAAAATATCTGTCTGAAAACGGCAGCCGGGAGGTGGCGCATTGATCCGTATCGCAATCTGTGATGATGAAAAATACATGTCCGACCAGATACAGGAGCTGGCCTGCGCGTTTTTTGGCAGGAGAAACAGGGAGATTGCCATCCGGCGGTTTTCCTGCGGCCGGGAGCTGCTGGAATACGACGGGCAGATAGACATCCTGTTTTTGGATATCCAGATGAAGGGCATGGACGGCATGGAGACGGCGAAGAGGCTCCGGGCTGGGAAGTTCCGGGGCTTCCTGATCTTCATCACGGTGCTGCAGGAAATGGTGTTCCAGTCCTTCGAGGTGCAGGCCTACGATTACTTGGTCAAGCCCATTGAGGAAGCCAGGTTCGAGAAGACCATGGAGCGCCTGCTTGCGTCCATGCACAGCGCCGGCGAGTCCAGCCTGCTGGTGCAGAAGGGATATGAGAGCCGCATCATCCAAAAGGAGGACATCGTCTTCTGCGAGATAATAGACCGGAAGATTTACCTGAACCTGGCCTCCGGCGAGGTGGTCGATTATTATGAGCGGATCGAGAACCTGGAGACGAAGCTGGACAGCCGCTTTTTCCGGTGCCACAGAAGCTTCCTGATCAATCTGGGGCATCTAAGGGGCTATAAGAACGGGACGGCGTATATGGACAACGGCAGGGAGATTCCCGTATCACGGCTGCGTGGCAAAGAGTTCTCCAGCGTGGTCCTGCAGTATATGAAGGAGATGTGAGAACCTGCCAGGGGGAGGAAAATGGCTGACTATCTGGATTTTTTCAATGTATACGTCATGGGGGGCGTGGAGCTGCTTTTCCAGTTCTGTTTCCTTGCAAGGATCCTGAAAAGGAAGGTAAAGCTCCCTTTTCTTTTCCTGTTCGCGGTGTGCGGGGCCTTCGTCACCCAGATTGCCTCATATGCCACGATCCTGGGGTTCGTGATGCTCGTGCTCCTGCTCATGGCAGGCGGGATGCTGCTCTGCCGCGCGGATTTCAAGTCCTCCCTTCTGTATGCGGCGCTGGTGACGGAAATCATGCTGCTCTGCTATGGAATCGTGAAGCATCTGTCCAGCATTTTGCTCCCTTTGATGCCTGTGGGGTTCCAGGCTGGGACGGGCATTCTATTCATGCTGGCCACGGAGATCCTGTCGCTGCTATTGACCGGAATCTGTTAT
>CAMTBF010000383.1 GCA_947068385.1 uncultured Lachnospiraceae bacterium | reverse complement strand
GGAGTTCAGACGTGTGCTCTTCCGATCTGCCTCTGGTACAGTGGAGGTTGCAGGCAGAGGTGGGGTCTAACAGAATCGCCCAGGGGATATTGCAGTTATATGCCTTTCGCAGGCTTTCCTCCTTCGGCCACCCGATCAGGCCGGCATTGATGAAGAAGTTCACCGCCAGGGTCCTTGTGACATTCGGGTCAACGTCCGTGAACAGCCGGCGCACATAGGAGTAATAGGGATGCTGCGGGTCTGTGATGATTTCCCGGATGGTCTTTCTCTGGGAGACAAATTCCCCGTCTGCAAACTTGTCGGCCCAGTCCATGATCTTGAGCATGTTCTTCTCCGGATCCTTGTAGATGTAGCGGAACGCCTGTTCCAGACCAAATTTTTTCAGCGTTGTAGTTGCATTCATTGTTTCCATCTCCTTATTGTATTTTTAAGATTTTGCTTTGTCCCCTTTTGCGGGCATTGAATATATCCCGCCGCTGAATAGAGAAGTTAAAATTTCGTTCATACCGTACCTGTACTGTACACCCGGTTGCTCCGGCTTAAAATAGACAAATAAAGTGGAAATATCCAAATTTTAGACATAATGGCGAAGTTTGACTAATTTTTAAACAATCCAGCCGACCTGCCTATTGAGAAATCAGAATGAAAATCATTTCAAAGACAATAAACCTTTTACCTACTCAGAGATTCCGCCTCACGACGGACAGCTTGCTGTTGCTATGTGCTTCGTCGTTGCCTGCGCGCACTCGGGACTTCCCCCGTTAGATTTCGCCCGTGCCGGACAAGCAAAGGGGCGCGGATGTCTGCTCTGGCTTCCGCGCCCCTTTTACGTCCTACTGTATCCTGATATCCTCCGCGTATTCCCCCACGGTAATCCCGGCCTCCTCCAGGCTCTCCACCTTCCTGCCGTCCCGGTAAAGGTCGCGGATTTCGATGCCGCGGACCGAAAATTCTTCGCTGTAGCCCGCGATCACCGAGGGTTCCTCCCCGTCTCCCGACATGACGCTTACCTTTTCCACCAGGATGTCCCGGATGCCCCGGCCCGGCGCGGGGTTGTAGTCCCGGTTCCATTTCACCTGGAAGTCCAGCACCTTTCCGTGCTCGAAGGGCTCTATGCGGACGTCCCGGTAGGTAACATTCCGCACCAGGTTCTTATCTCCGGCATTGATGGCCATCACGCCCAGGTATCCGGGCTGGAATTCATGATGTTCTAATACATCGATGTCTTCAAACAGGATCTCCTCGATGACATCGCCCTCATGGGCATGGTCGCCGTGGGTGCCGATCATCATGGGATGGGCCACGTCCGCCCAGAGGGCCGTCCGGCGCACGATAACCTCCCTGCTGCCGCCGTAATTGTCCCAGCGGCTGCCGTAGATGGCCACGCAGTCGTCGGAGGTGCGCAGAAAGCAGTCCTCCACCAGCACCCGCCTGCTGCTCATCATGTCCACCCCATCGCTCCAGCCCTCGCAGCTGAAGGACTTGATACCCCGGATGGTCACATCCTCGCAGTCCCCCAGGGATACGGTATAGTGGGGCGGATTGATGAAAATCAGGTTCTCCAGCACGATATCACGGGAATGGTTGAGCCGTATGCCGTTGATGCTGCTGAACCTGGCAAAATCCGCCAGATACAGGATTCCCCTGCCGTCTATGCGCAGCCCCTCCCCGTGCTCCAGGGCCAGGCCGCCGATGAGGATGGCGCCGGGCTCCAGGTAGATATGGGTGTGGGAGGGCAGATGCCAGATGCATTCCCCGATATAATAGATGCCTGGCTCCACGTAGAGCGTCCTGCCCTGGGGCATGGCCTCCAGCTGCTCGTTGATGCCGTCCCCCAGGAAGCCCGGTCGCTCCAGGGAGCCGTGCACCACCAGCACGTTGTCCCCGGTCTTGTCCGACAGCTCCTCTATGGCTCCGGCGAAGAGGTGCAGGTTGTGGAAGCGGTCTTTGTTCACCTCTATCGACAGGTTAGCCGGCCTATCTAGGGTGAAGGTAATCCGCTTGGCCTCCGCCCGGGCCTGGATGCCCAGGGAAAGGGGGCGGATGTCCACCCGGTACACGGTGTAGAATTTCGGGAAGATGATCTCCACCTCCACGCTGCCGTCAAAATCGAAATATGCCATGGACGCGCAGCGCACGTCATGCATGTCCACCTTTACCCGGTAGGCCTTCAGCTCCTGCCAGTCCTGGGTGCCCACCGGCCTGACCCGCAGGCAGTAGTCCTCCTGCAGCACCGCGCCACTGGGGACGGGGTGCATCCGCAATTGATTTCTTTTCTGTGTCATTTTGTTGCCTTTCTTTACTGTTGAAAGGACGGCCGCAAGCATTCCGCCTGCGGCCGCCCCTCATTTTGACTACACTTCAATATTAGTTCGCGTTCTTCGCGTCAAGGAACGCCTGGAGCTGGGAAATCAGCTCGGCGCGGATCTCCTCCAGTCCTACTGCCGTGGCATCTTCATGCCACTGCTGAATCTTCTCCGCGGCCTCGTCGGCATCGTACATGGAGATGGTCAGCTGCAGCTCGTTGGAGAGGGCGGACACGTTGGCGATCTGGGTCTCCACATTGGTGGTGTCGAACACGAATCCGGCCAGAGGGCTCAGCTTGTATGTGTCAGGATTGTACATATAGTCGAAGCGGGACTTGATTTCCTCGTTCTCGCTGACGAACTCGCTGACCCTGATGTAGGTAGGGTTCTGGGTAAAGGAGTAGGTGGGCATGGAGTAAGCCAGGTTCTCGTCGATGTCCAGCTTCTTGTAGCCGTCTTCGCCTACCGCTTCCCAATCCTCCCCCTCAATGCCCAGCTCGAACAGGTCATGGGCCTCCTGGCTTCCGAACATCCAGTCGAGGAAGTACATCACGGCATCGGTCTTCTCTGACCACTCGGGAACCACCAGCCAGTTGTTGGTGGCCATGTCGCAGACCACTGCGCCGGGCTCCATATTGCGCTGGGCGTCCTCGATGACATAGAAGCCGTACTCTTCGTCGGGGTTGGTCTCCAGGGCCGTCTTCACCTTGCTCTCGTACTCGCTCAGAGCGGAGTACATAATAGCTGCGGGCTTCTCCACGGTGTCGGTGCCGCCACGGTTGGGGTTCAGGTAAGGGTTCCATTTGGTGCGATCCTGAATGTATGCGGTGATGAAGTCATCCTGATAGCCTGCGGGCATCTTGGCGAACTCCTCCGGGGAATCGCCGGGAACCACCGCGTTCAGGACGGTCTTCTCGTCGTCGCTCAGTCCCACCCAGATCCAGGTCTGGTCGCCGAGGACGTTCACGTTGTCCTGGGTGTATACATGGTCATGCTTGGCGGAGTACCAGGGGGAGTCCAGGCGGAAGAAGTTCCAGAGGCTGACGCCAATCATGCCTTCCTCGTTCTCCTGCACGGTCTTCACGAACTCCAGCAGGCTTTCCTCGTCCGTGATGGGGGCGCAGTCGTATTTCTTGCGCAGATCCTCGCGGTACATGAAGCCGCGGCTGTCCTCATAGAAGGTGGCCAGGTTGATGCCGTAGATGCCCTTCTGGTAGGAGCCGTCCTCCTGGCGGATGTAGGAGGTCATGGCCTGTACGAAGTCCTCAGAGAAAGCGTTCTTCAGGCCCGGGAACGCGTCATTGCCAAAGTAGGAAGACAGATCCGTGAAGTTGCCGTCCTGGATGAAGGTGCTCAGTCCATGCCAGCCGCCGCAGAACATCAGGTCGAAATCCTCCTGTCCGATCATGGCTGTGGTCAGCTTGTCCTTGTAATCGCCGCCTGCCACCCAGGCGAATTCGGGATGGATCTTGCTCATGACGGGGTCGTCCGCCGTCATCTCCTCGTATTTGGCCAGGACTTTGTCCAGGTTGCGGAATTCGTTCATGACACGGATCTTGATGGTGGTGTCCTCAATCTGAGGCGCTTCCGCCTGGCCGCCCTCCTCGGGAGCCTCTTCGCCGGAATCCTCGGAGTTCTCCGCAGGGGTTTCCTCGGAGCCCTCCGCAGAGGATTCCTGCTGCTCGGACTGCTGGCTGTCGGACTGGCTGCCGTTGCCCGCGTCATCCTTGCCGCAGGCCGCCATGGACAGCGTCATGGCTCCCGCCAGCGCCAA
>CAMTBF010000382.1 GCA_947068385.1 uncultured Lachnospiraceae bacterium | reverse complement strand
GAGAAATCCGCCTCCTCCCCGTGCATGGACAGCACCAGCTTATCCCAGAGGGTGAGATTGTCGTGGGCGGAGACATAGTTCACGATCTGGTTGCAGCTTTTGGGCACATATCCGGCCCCGCCGTCCCGCCAGCCTGTCACCCCGTGGAGGACAGCCTCCCCGAACCCTTCCCCGCCGTTGGCGAAGCCCGGAGCCGCCCCGTCGAACACGCTGCCCTTGATGGCGTCCCTGGTGTCGTCGCAGAACATGGCAATGCCCTCCTCCAGCAGCGCCACGTTCTCCTTCACCGCCAGCTTAGTCCCCTCCTCCATGGGGGAGGGCCCGGCGCTCCAGGGCTCCCCGTAGAGCAGCTTCTCCCCGGGGCCGAAGCTCTCGTCCAGCTCCCGGCGGATGCGGTTCATCAGCTCCACGGTCATCAGGCCCATGAGGTCGAACCGGAATCCGTCCACATGGTACTCCCTGGCCCAGTACAGCACGGAATCCGCTATGTAGTTGTCCACCAT
The DNA here is from genome assembly GCA_947068385.1 of uncultured Lachnospiraceae bacterium. Lineage (GTDB taxonomy): Bacteria > Bacillota > Clostridia > Lachnospirales > Lachnospiraceae > Acetatifactor. The sequence continues at coordinate 3,578 of CAMTBF010000382.1, read as the reverse complement.
GGCCCGCCCCGCCGCCAAGTCGTTGCCGCAGCCGGAGCCGTTGGACAGCTTCCCGTCCTCCCCGAGACGGTAGTAATAGCCCGGAGCCGTCCGCTCCAGCCAGGAATCCGCCCGGTGGGTGTGGTTGTACACCACGTCCATCACCACCCTTAGCCCCGCCCGGTGCAGGGCCTGAATCATCTCCTTGCACTCCCTGATCCGCACCGTGCCGTCGGTGGCGTCCGTGGCGTAGGAGCCCTCCGGCACATTGTAGTTCACAGGGTCATAGCCCCAGTTGAACTGCCCGCTGTCCCCGGCCTCATCTACAGACCCGTAGTCGAAGAAGGGGAGCAGGTGCACATGGGTCACGCCCAGGCTCCTCAGATACGCCATGCCCGGGCTCTCCACCGTGAACGCCTTGAACTTCCCCCGATACCGCTCCGGCACCCCGCTGTCCGGGTCATGGGAGAAATCCTTGATGTGCAGCTCGTAGATGATCCGCTCCCCGCACTCCCCGGGGGCGGCATCCGCCTCGAAGCCCGGCGGATCCGTCCGGCCCAGATCCACCACCATGCTCCGCGCCCCATTGCAGCAGCACCCCACCGCATAGGGGTCGGCTGTGCGCCTGCTCTTTCCCTGCGCATGTACTATATAATCGTAGTACATCCCATGCAGGCTCTCCGGAAACTCCAGCGTCCACACGCCCCTCTCCCCGGGCTGCATGGCCCTCCTCAGCCAGGCCCTGGAGCTGCCGCCGCGGTACAGGCGCAGCTGCACCCGCTCCGCCATAGGGCTCCACACCTTGAATACGGTGCGCCCCTCCCGGCAGACCGCTCCCAGGTCTTTCCCGTCATATGCGTATCTTTCGTCAAATTCCCTGCTGTAGGCCCTGTTCTGCTCCATGTCGTCTGTCCATCCCCATTTCCCCGGAACCCGGTTCCGCCCGGCGCTGTTTCCAGTTTACATCACTCCGCCCCCAAAGTCAACGATTCCCCGCAACCTACGAGCCCTCCGTCCTGCCCCCGTTCTTGCGGAACTCCATAGGGCTGCAGTTCACCGCCTTCCGGAAGACGCGGTTGAAGTAATAGATGTCATTATATCCGGAGGAAAAGGCAATCTCCGTCACGGAATCCGAGGTGTTCAGCAGCAGCTCCTTGGCCCGCTCGATCCGCACCTGCTGCAGGTAGTCCCCAAAGGAAAGCCCCGACAGCTTCTTGAAAATGATGCAGAAATAGCTCCTGCTGCAGCCGATGTGCTCCGCCACCGTGCTGGTGGAGAGATCCTCCTCCAGATGCTCCTTCATATAGATGACGGCCTTCAGGATCCGCTCCGCATCGCTGCCCAGAGACCTGTCCGCCATGCTTTCGTACACCTTTGCACGGTAGGACGAAATCCACCGCACGATCTCCTCCGTGTCGGAGAAAAGGGGCACCATGATCTCCGGCAGCTCCAGCATCCCCTCCAGCTCCCCGATGTACCGGGCGATCATCATCTCCAGCCGCCGCACGTTGGGCGCCTTGGGCTCCACCCTGAGGATCAGCTCCTTCAGCCGCTCAAAGGCCCCGTCGGAGAAGAACCAGTGCTGGGTCCTGCACTCCTCCCAGATAGCCGCCAGCTCCTGGTCCATCTCCTTTGGCGGCACAGCCTTGTGGTTCCTCTGCTCATATTTCTCCAGAATCCGCTGGAGGATGGCGTCCCCATTGTCCAGCTCCATGGAAGTCTTGGAGATATAGTCCAGGCCCCCCAGCCGCAGGGTGGCCTGGACATAGGAGAAGTTCTCGAAGAAGGACAGCACCACGAACTGCACCTGGGGCTTGACCTTCCGGCACTCCTCCATGAACTCGATCCCATTCATCTCCGGCATGTCGATGTCCACGAACACCAGGTCCACCGGGTGCTCCCGGACGAACTGCAGGGCCGTCTTGCCGTTCTGCACGTCCCCCACCACCTCCATGCCGTAAGCCGCCCAGTCCATCAAAGACACCAGGCCCCGCCTGGCCAGTTTGTCGTCATCCACTATCAGAACCCTAATCATGTATGCTCCTTTGCTATCCGCACCGGGATGATGATGGTCACCTTGGTGCCCCTTCCGATTTCGCTGTTGATCGTCAGGATGGACTCTCCCTTGTAGAACCCCTCCAGACAGTGGCGCACATAGCGCAGCCCGATTCCGGCCGTATCCCCATCCCCGTTGTTCTTGTAGCAGAAGGGGCGGTTGAGCTGCTCCAGCTTCTCGCGGCTCAGGCCGCTGCCGTGGTCCTGGATGGTGATGACCGCGCAGTCCTTGCGCTCATCCTGGAAGATGCGGATGTCCACCACTCCCATCTCTCCCAGGCCATAGCGCAGGGCGTTCTCGATCAGGGGCTGGAGCAGCATCCGGATCGTCTCCGTCTCCAGGTACTCCCCCTCCTCCACCTCCATGGTGGCCTCGAAGTCATACCGCTGTCTCTGGAGGTTGATGTACTTCTTCGCAATCTCCACCTCCGTGCGCAGGGTGCTGCTCTTCTCCTCCTTGCCCAGGTTGTAGGCAAGCAGGGACTTGAAGTCCGCCAGGAACCTGCTGATGGACTCCTGATGCTCCAGCTGGGCCATCCACTGCACGGAATTCAGGGTGTTCAAGAGGAAATGGGGATTGATCTGGTACATGAGCTTCTCCCGCTCGGTCTTCTGCCGCTGTTCCTCCTCCGTCTGCACCTTCACCAGGAGGTTCTTGATGTCCACCTTCATCTCGTTGACCTTGTGCATCAGCTCCTGGAACTCCCTGACCTCCAGATCCTCGCTGACAGGCTCCAGCTTCCCCTCGCCCACCTCCTCGATGGCCTGCTCCAGGGAGCGGATGGGGCGGCCCAGCATGTTCCTGGTGGCCAGCATGATCAGCAGGGCCGGAACCGCCGTGAACACGCACAGCAGGAAAATCTTCTCATACCATGCGATCATCTCCTTCAGGTACTCCTCCTGGGGCACCCCGTTCACATAGATGAAGCCCATGTCCGATCGCTTTGCCACCAGAAAATAGTCCCCCAGGCCTCCCGAAAAGACGCCGTCCTTATCCAGCGCCAGATCCAGGACTTGGCCCGGGACGAACAGGTCGCTGTTGGAAAACAGCACCTTCCCCTCCTCGTCCAGCTGCATGGACAGATAGGAAGCGCCCCCCCCTGGGCGCATAATCCTGTATATTGGATTTCATCTCGATGTAGATGTCCAGCGTCCTGCCGTCAAAGACCTGGCGCTCCTCCAGCAGGGAGACTACAATGATGTCGCTGCTCTTCCTCTTGGACTTGCGGAGGGCCTGGAACTGATTCTCCCCGATCTGCATCACGCACCCGGCGGCAAAATCCTTGTCCTGGAAGGCCACGCTGTCGAACAGCTCCTCCTTGGTGTCGCTGTCTATGTATATGGCCAGGTTCACGTAATTATTGATGAAGCCGATGGAGACGATCTCCTCCTCCAGCTCCCGCCTGCGCTGGTATTTCTCGAAATTGTTCTCCGAATACAGGTAATCCTCCAGCATGGAGCCGATGCTGCCGTCCTCCCCCATCTGCTGCATGATGCGCACCATGGTGAAATAGCAGAATTCCAGATGGTCCATCTCGTTGCTC
>CAMTBF010000381.1 GCA_947068385.1 uncultured Lachnospiraceae bacterium | reverse complement strand
TGAAGTTTTACCACCCATAACCTGGATCCGATGACGGTACTGAAAGAGAACAGGAATTCCATTGATTTCCTTTCAAGCGATGGGCATCTGGTGTCCTGGACATCCAAGGGGAACGCATTGCCGGATAATTGTTATAGAAACGGCATGATAGAGGACTCTCCGTTCAATATCGATGCGACGGATTTCGTTGGGATTTTCGGGGAGTGAGCGGATATGGCGATTCAACTGATTTTTTGCGTGGAGACCAACAAACGGGCGGACACGGACAGCATATACATTTCGGAGACAATAAATAATCTGTATTTGGTGAATAACAAAACTAAAATCAGCAAAGTGTACCTGAATACGAAGACCAGGTACAAGGCAAAGGATGTCATGAAGGAGATCGCCGGGAAGACGAAGGCATTCACTATCGGGGAAACCAGGGTCATTTATTGCATCGACACGGACGAGTATGAAAAGGCTGCCGAGCATAAAAGGGAGCTTGATGAAATCAGGCGGTTTTGTAAAGAGGGCGGCTATGATCTGATTTGGTTCTGCCATGATGTGGAGGATGTCTATCTGGGCAGAAGGATTCCCGATTCCGCAAAGGTGCAGGAAGCGTCGGCATTTCGGAGAAAGCGGAAAATAGAGGAGATGGATTTCAGAAAGCTGGCCTGCGCTGCGGAAAGGGTACATACAAGCAATATCCTGGACATTCTGGATAGGTATCTGCCAAGGAAGCCGCCGGTCTTGTCACCTAGCTGACGCTCAAATTCGCATACTTCTTCGGCGACACCCCCACGGCCTTGGTGAAGGCCTTGAAGAAGCTGCTGTAGTCGCCGAAGCCGCTCTTCTCAAAGGCATCCCCCACGCTGTCACCCTCGTTCAGATGGGCCTTCGCGATGCTGATGCGGCGGGCGGTGATGTACTTATTGATGGTGGTGCCGGTGGCCTGCTGGAAGATACGGCAGATGTAGGACTCGCTTAGGAAAAAGTGGGCCGCCAGCTGCTCCACTGTGATGCCCAGGGCGATGTTCTGATTGATGTAGGCCAGAATGTCCTCCACCTGGCGGCTGTACTTGTACTCCGCAGGGGCCGCCTGGGCGGCATTGGCGTTGGAAAGGGCATTAATCAGCACCATCAGCTCCATGAAAGCGGCCCGCTCCACGATGTCATGGGCGTAGCCCCTGGCGGAGGTCATCTTGCTGACGTAATAGAGGAAGCGGCTCTGGGCGGACTTGTCCAGGGAGACCTTGTGCTGGAAGCCGACCCCACGGTTCGAGAAGCAGTAGTCCAGGTTCGTGTCCGGGGTGGATAGCTGCTTTACGTAATCCGGGTGGATGGACAGCACGATGCGCTCATGGACGTGATTGTCGATCTGAGTCAGCTTGTGGCTCTCGTACTGGTTGATGATGAACAAATCTCCGGGGGCGATGGCGTAGAAGCGGTTGTCTATCAGGAACTGCCTGCCGCCGGAGATGGAATAGTACAGCTCGTAGCAGTCATGGATGTGCATGTCCATGGCTTTTTCTTCCTTATAGAGATGGGCGATGGCAAAGGTCTTTGTGCTAAGGCAGTGCTCTATGGCTGTCTTGCAGGAACTGAGTTCTTCCATATGTGCGGCTCCTTTTGGACGTGATGTGGGCTGTTGATGTGGTAAAAAGCGTAAAGACAAGCCTGTGGTCAGCGGGTGGACAATGGCGGCTCCCTCCTATGGCCTGAAGCTGTCTTTTTCCGTCACGATATAGATGTCCTTTCCCATCTTTTCCTCGAAATGTGCTTTCAGCGCCAAGTTGCTGTCCCATTTCGCCTGTGAATAGCCCCCGTAGCGGCGCTTCACGTCGCCCATCCGCTCCTCGATGTCCAGCACGCCCTCCGAACCCGACAGGGCATCGCACAGCCGGATCAGCCGGTCGTATTCATCCTGGGAAACGGCTTCCAGGCCATCCCGGATCAGCGCCAGCTCCTCTGCGGAGGTGTCGAAATTCCCGATATAGCCGTCCGTGGTGCGGTCGTGGAAGGAATGGGTCAGGCATACCTTCGCCGCCTCGTCATAGCCCAGGGACATCATATAAGTATAGCCGTCCGACACATGGCCTAAGTGCCTTACGCCGAACTTACGCCCGATATCGTGCAGCAGCCCCAGGATATAGGCCTTGTCCGGATCCAGGTCGCCGCATTCCTGGGCAATCCTCTCGGCGCAGTGGGCAGCCACGCGGCTGTGGTCTCCCCAGGGCCCGGGATTGCATTTTTCCGCTTCCGCCAGAAGCGCTTCCGCTTGTTCTCTTGTAGGCAGCATAGTTCCAGCTCCTTTCTTTTTCTCCATTTTAACATACTGTTCAGGATTTGCAATATTCTGAGAAATATTTGAATAGAAATTGAGAATCCTTTCGTATATACTAAAAGTACAGTCACAGGTCGGCCAGGCGGTATTCCAGCAGAGAGACACCCGGAGAGTGCCGGGACTGAAACGGGAAGCGGAATCAGGGCAACGTCCGGGAAGAGGAGATTTTAGAGAAAATTTATGGAAAAGCTTTCCTGTATATGGTATAATGTAAGGGCTTACATAGACATGCTTTTCTCCGAATTTTCCTAAAGAACCACATAGATGGACGGGACCGCATATTGGCATGAGACCAGAAAGAGAGGTGTAAAGGTGGAGCTTAGAACAGCAGTATCACCAAGGGATGTGAAGCACTATACCACGCAGCGCCTGAGAGAGGAGTTCCTGATCCAGAATCTCTTCGTGCCCGGCGAGATCAAGCTGGTATACAGCCATATCGACAGGATCATCACAGGTGCGGCAGTGCCTGTGGAACCCCTTACATTGACGGCGGGGGAGGAGCTGAGGGCAGAATATTTCTGCCAGAGACGGGAGCTGGGCGTCATCAACATCGGCGGGGCCGGGAGGATTACCGTGGACGGCAGGGCCTATCAGGTGGGCTTCAAGGAGGCCATGTACATCGGCATGGGTTCCAGGGAAATTGTATTCGCCAGCGATGACGCGCGGAATCCGGCGAAATTCTACCTGAATTCCGCTCCCGCCCACAGGACATGCCCTACGGTGCTGATCAAGCCGGAAGGGGCGCCCGAGGAGGGCGTGGTCATCGTGAAGGACGAGAACAAGGTGGAGCTGGGCTGTCTGGAGGACGCCAACCACCGGGTCATCTGCAAGTACATCCTGCCCGGCCAGGTGGAGAGCTGCCAGCTGGAGATGGGCATGACGAAGCTGGCGCCCGGCAGCGTCTGGAACACTATGCCCTGCCATACCCACGACAGGCGCATGGAGGTCTATCTGTACTTCGAGATGCCCCAGGACGCTTTCGTAATGCACTACATGGGCGAACCCCAGGAGACCCGCCACATCGTCATGCGCAACGAGGAGGCCGTCATCTCCCCCAGCTGGTCCATCCATGCGGGGTGCGGCTCCAGGGCCTACACCTTCATCTGGGGCATGGTGGGAGAGAACCAGGATTTCGATGACATGGACGGCATCGCCATGAAGGATTTGATGTAGGATATGCAGCCATGGTCATTGCCCGGGAATCATTTCGGTAAAAACACCGGGAAATTATAATTAAAAATTTCATAAAACAAAATTTATATGGAAAACTGCTGAAAAAAAGGGTATAATCAGAGGAGAGGAGAAACAAAAAATGTCCGAATTCACGAATTTCTCACTGGAAGGAAAGGTAGCATTGGTAACGGGCGCGTCCTATGGCATCGGTTTCGCGATTGCGTCCGCCTACGCGGAGTGCGGGGCCACCATCTGCTTCAACGATATCAATCAGGAGCTGGTGGACAAGGGGCTGGCGGCCTATGAGGAGAAGGGCATCAAGGCCCACGGCTATGTCTGCGACGTTACCGATGAGGACGCGGTAAACGCCCTGGTGGCAAAAATCGAGGCGGAGGTGGGCGTCATCGACATCCTGGTGAACAACGCGGGCATCATCAAGAGGATTCCCATGACCGAGATGACGGCGGCCCAGTTCAGGCAGGTCATCGACATCGACTTGAACGGCCCCTTCATCGTATCCAAGGCCGTCATTCCTTCCATGATCAAGAAGGGCCACGGCAAGATCATCAACATCTGCTCCATGATGTCC
>CAMTBF010000380.1 GCA_947068385.1 uncultured Lachnospiraceae bacterium | reverse complement strand
GTCTCCACCGCGGAGTGCATGGCAAGCTGGGGCAGGCCGATGTCCACGGTGGACAGGGACACATGGGAGGTGGAGATATTGCCCAATGTCCCGCCGCCGGGGATGTCCGAACGGTTGGCATAGGTCTGGCAGGGCACCTTGGCCTTCTCGCAGATGCTCCGCATCCTGGCCGCCGACACGCCGTCCGTGGCATACCGCTGGCTTCCGTGGAATTTGATGACGATCCCCCTGTTCAGGTAAGGCCGGTTGGTGGGATCCGCCTTCTCCGGGTGGTTGGGGTGCACCGCATGGGCATTGTCCGCGGATATCAGGAAGCTGTCCGCTATCAGCCGCAGGACGCCGCCCCTGTCCAGCCCCATGCCCTCCCCGATCCGCCACAGCGCATCCTCCAGGAAGGTGGAGTCCGCTCCCTGCTTGGTGCCGCTCCCCACCTCCTCATTGTCGAATATGGCGCAGACGTTTATGTAGTCCACAGGCGCGCTCTCCGCGAACCCCTTGGCGGAGGCGTACACGCACTGCAGATCGTCCAGCCTGGGGGAGAGCAGGAACTCCCCTCCGTCCCCGTATATCCTGCCCCTGTCCCTGACATAGAGGAACAGGTCGTGGCCCAGGATGTCCTCCTGCTTCACGCCCACGGCCTTTGCCACGCGCTTCAGCAAGAGGCTGTTCTTTTTCCCGCTGCCGCACTCCCCGTAGAGGGGGAGCATGTCCGTCTGGGGGTTATATTCCACCCCCTTGTTCATCTCCCGGTTCATATGGATGGCCACATTGGGGATCACGCACAGATCCTTCTCGATGTTCACCAGCCTGGTCTCCATCCCCGCCTTTCCCCTTACTATCACCCGCCCGGCCACGGACAGGGGCCTGTCCAGCCATGTGGACAGGATCATGCCGCCGTACTTTTCCGTGTTCAGCCTTAGATACGCGGCCTCCACGGCCATCTCCGGGGACTCCTTCACCTTGAACGCGGGGGAATCCCCATGGGCCGCGGAGATGTGGAAGCCCTTGGGCGTGTCCGTCTGGGGCATGCGGAAGGCGATCAGGGAGGAATCGTTCCTGGTCACATAATATCCCTGCCCGGGCTCCGTCTCCCACTTCTCCGTCTCCTTCAGCTCCCAGAAGCCCAGTCCGGCGAACACCTCCTTCAGGTTCGCCACCGTCTGGAAGGCGGTAGGGCTCTTCTCGATGAACTCCAGCAGCTCCTTCGCGCACTTTTGATATTCCTTCGTCATCCCCGCTCACTCCGCCTTTCCGTATACGATAGACTCCGCCATCTCCCGGGCCTTCTCAGGGCCGCAGAAGATGCCGGTGATGGCCAGGGCGAAATCGATGGCCGTCCCCATGCCCCGGGAGGTGACCACATGGCCCGAAACCTCCACCGGCCCTTCCGTGACCTGGGCGCCCTCCAGATGGCTCTCGAAGCCAGGGTAAGAACAGGCCCTCCTGCCCTTCAGGATCCCCCTGTGCCCGAAGATGCTGGGGGCGGCGCAGATGGCCGCGATATATTTCCCCGCGGCATGAAAAACGTCCACCTGCTCCATGAGCCCCCCATGGGCCTCCAGGTGCTTCGTGCCAGGCATCCCTCCCGGCAGCACCAGCATGTCATACTCCGAGAAATCCGCATCCCCATACATCTTGTCCATCCGCACGGGGATGCCGTGGGAGCCGGTGACCTCCTGCTGCTCCATCACCGACACCGTCTCCACCTCCAGCCCGCACCTGCGGCAGATGTCCACCACTGTCAGCGCCTCGATCTCCTCATAGCCTGTCCCGAAGAAAACCGCTATCTTTCTCATTCCCGTCAACCTCTCTTCCATGATTTATTTAGTTTCAGTATACACATTGTTGTCAAATATTTCAATTAGCGCTTTAGAATTTTTCGAAAATGTGTTATGCTTATGTTACAGTTCCGACGATTTATGGGCAGAGGGAATCCCTGCCGCCATAGGAGCCGGGCTGTGCCCGATCCGGAAAATGACAGAGAGAAAGGAAAGACTATGGAAATAGAGCGCAAATTCACCATCAAGGAGCTGCCCGCAGACCTGGAGAGCTACCCCTTCCGCCATATCGAGCAGGCTTATCTGAACGCGTCGCCCGTGGTGCGGGTCCGCAAGGAGGACGACGAGTACTACCTGACCTACAAGGGAAGCGGCATGATGGCCAGGGAGGAGAGCAACCTGCCCCTGAACAGGGAAGCCTATTATCATCTGCGCGGCAAGGCGGACGGCAAGATAATCTCCAAGAAGCGGTACCTGATCCCCCTGCCCAACCCGGGCTTCCGCAAGCGGCCCGGCATCCCCTGTCCGCCCTCGGACTATTCCCTGACCATCGAGCTGGACATCTTCGACCCGCCCTTCGCGCCCCTGGTCATGGCCGAGGTGGAGTTCGGAAGCAGGGAGGCCGCCGAATCCTTCCTGCCCCCGGCCTGGTTCGACGAGGACGTCACCTACCGCCAGGAATACCACAATTCCTATATGGCGCTGCAGTCATAGGAAGCAGGCCCTGGGGCGCAGTCCGGCGCAGGATGGCGGCAAAAAGCCGCAGGCCCTTGATTTTACGGAAAAATCTTGGATCTGCGGCTTTCCCTGCCTCCTGCGGATAACAGGACTTGAACCTGGAATTTTAGGTGCCATAAATATGATAAATACGGCATTTCACGGTTTCCCGGACAAAATCTGGGACAAATTAGGCATTAACGATAATTGCATCGAATCCGGCTGCCTTAAGCTTAGCCAGGGTGGCATCCGCATTGCCTTTGACAGCATAAGCCCCTACCTGCACCCGGTACAGCTGCCTTTTGTCGCCGATTGCGGTCTCTTCTCTGGGAGCTATCGGCTCCTGGTCAGCATCCGGCTGCTTTTCCGCCGCATGTACCCGCTGGCTAGTGATGCCATACACAATCGCCTCCGCCATCTTCTGGCAGTCGTATAGCTGTACATCGTCCCGGTCGTCCACAAAGCAGCACTCCACCAGCATGGCCGGTGCTTTTGTGTGCTTCAGCACATACAGTCCGGTGCTGTACTTCACGCCGCGCTTCTGGAAGCCCAGCTGCGCAATGGCCCTGCAGACTATCTCTGCATCGGTTCGTGCAGCACTGGAGGGGCTGTACACAAAGACTTCCGTGCCGGTGGTCCTTCCATTTCCGGATGCGTCCCTGGCACCGGAATTGAAATGGATGGAGACATCCAGATCCACCTCATGTGCATTGCACTTTGCGATAATCTGCCTGAGGTTGTCAGACACCCCTGCCGCATCGTCCACCGTACAGTCATACACCGTGTGGCCGAGCTGCCGGAGCATGCCAATCACTGCATCTTTCACCCGCCTGGCCTCCGTGGACTCCCGGATGAAGCCGATTGCCCCGCAGGCCGTCCTTCCGTCCGCATTATGTCCAGCATGTACATTAATCCTCATAGCCTCTCCTTTCCGCCAGGTATCTGGCAATAAAACAGGGAGCATCACGCTCCCTCTACTCATAGGTGTTATGCCCATTATTTCTGTCACCTGCCGCTTTTCCCGTCAAACTTCAGCAGGTTCCGCAACATCTCATAAAGACCGGTTGACGCAAGCCCGCTTATCATCCCGCCCAGCACGACCTCCGCATTAATGCCGCTCTGCATATGCATCAGTACAGCCAGCAGCGTCCCGCAGCTTAAGGCCGCCAGCGGGATGTACCGGTTCGGGAACCTATCGAACGCTGTCTTAAGGGCATACCCCACTAGCAGACAGATTCCCAGTATGACAGGATTAATCATCCCAAACAAAAAGTTGATGTCCATTGCAATCTCCTTTCATATATCACAATCCAAGCCGCGCCAGCATGAAGCCCAGCACGGCCGCCACCAGAATCCCTATTGCCTTTTCCACGATTCCTTCCCATCGTTTTCCAGGCTTCGCCTTCAGCTCCTTCACATCCCCGGCAAGCTGATCCAACTTCTCCATGATGTGCTCATACTGCACCAGCTGGATGCCTTCCTGCTTCTCCAGCTCGCCGAGCCTGTCGAATATCCTCTCATGGCTAGAGCTGTTCTGCTTCCGGAGCTCATTTACATCCTTTTCCAGCTCCCGGGCCTTCATCAGCCCCAGGCAG
>CAMTBF010000379.1 GCA_947068385.1 uncultured Lachnospiraceae bacterium | reverse complement strand
GTGGAGCTGCAGAATTCCGGCGAATATGAGAAGACCTTCATCATGATTGCGGATGCCCAGGCCCTGACGGACAATATCGAGAACCCGGAGAAGGTGCGCCAGAACATCATCGAGGTGGCCCTGGACTACATCGCCTGCGGCCTTGACCCGGAGAGGTCCACGCTGCTCATCCAGTCCCAGATATCGGAGCTGTGCGAGCTGACCTTCTACTACATGGACTTAGTCACAGTGGCAAGGCTCCAGCGCAACCCTACCGTGAAGAGCGAGATCCAGATGCGCAATTTCGAGTCCAGCATCCCGGTGGGCTTCTTCACCTACCCCATCAGCCAGGCGGCGGACATCACCGCCTTTAAGGCCACCACGGTTCCCGTGGGGGACGACCAGCTGCCCATGATCGAGCAGACCAGGGAGATCGTGCACAAGTTCAACACCGTGTACGCCCCTGTGCTGGTGGAGCCGGAGGCGCTGCTGCAGGAGAACGAGGCCAGGCGCAGGCTCCCGGGCACGGACGGCAAGGCCAAGATGAGCAAGTCCCTGGGCAACTGCATCTACCTGGCGGATTCCGCGGACGAGGTGCGGACCAAGATTATGAGCATGTTCACGGATCCCCTGCATCTGCAGGTCAGCGACCCGGGGCACTTAGAGGGCAATACGGTGTTCACCTACCTGGACGCCTTCTGCAAAGACGAGCATTTCGGCAGATACCTGCCCGACTACGCCGACCTGGACGAGCTGAAGGCCCATTACCAGCGGGGCGGCTTGGGGGACGTGAAGGTGAAGAAGTTCCTGAACAATATCATGCAGGAGACCCTGGAGCCCATCCGGAACCGCAGGAAGGAGTGGGAGAAGGACATCCCGGCCATCTACGACATCCTGAGGAAGGGCACCGACCAGGCCAGGGAGGTGGCGGCTGGAACCCTGTCCGAGGTCAAGAGCGCCATGCGCATCAATTATTTTGAAGACGCGGAGCTGATACGCGCCCAGGCCGAGAAGTACGAGGCATAGGGCGGAAAAGCCGTGATTTGATCGTAAGCCGAGAATAGATCTTCCTCCTTCGGGGATAATAAAAGCAGTCAGACGTCGTGCAGCGACTTTGTACGATAGAAAGCAGGCTTTCTATTGCCATGAACAGGAGGATGACTATGAATCAGAGATTAGGCAGTGCCAGCATCCGGCTGGAGCAGCCTGTATATATTCTGCAGAGCGCCAGCGTGGTGGGCACCAAGGAAGGCCAGGGCCCCCTGGGGCTTCTCTTTGACCGGGTAGGTCAGGACGACATGTTCGGCTGCAAGACCTGGGAGGAGGCGGAGAGCGCCCTGCAGAAGGAGGCCGTAGGCCTGGCCCTGGAGAAAGCGGGCCTGCGCCCGGAGGACATCTCCTTTGTCTTTGCCGGTGACCTGCTGGGTCAATCCATGGCCACGTCCTTTGGCCTGTCCAGCTACCAGATTCCCCTCTTCGGCGTGTACGGCGCCTGCTCCACCTGCGGGGAATCCCTGACCCTGGGGGCCATGAGCATCGCCGGAGGCTTCGCGGACAAGGCGGTCTGCGTCACCTCCAGCCATTTCGCCAGCGCGGAGAAGGAGTTCCGCTTCCCGCTGGACTACGGGAACCAGCGCCCCCTGTCCGCCACCTGGACCGTGACGGGAAGCGCCGCCTTTGTGCTTGGGCCTGCGCCGGAGGGGCAGGGCCGGAGGGCCAGGGCGAGGATCCGGGCCATGACCGTGGGCAGGGTGGTGGACTACGGCCTGAAGGACTCCATGAACATGGGGGCCTGCATGGCCCCTGCGGCGGCGGATACCCTGGAGCGGCACTTTGTTGACTTCGCCGGTCAGCCGGAAGAGTACGACAAGATCATCACCGGAGACCTGGGGAAGGTGGGCCAGCGGGTGCTGATCGACCTGCTGCGGAAGAAAGGCTACGACATATCGGAGCAGCACATGGACTGCGGCCTTGAGATATATGACGCGGCCTCCCAGGACACCCATGCCGGGGGGAGCGGCTGCGGCTGCAGCGCCGTGACCCTGTCCGCCTATATCCTGAAGCAGCTGGAGGAGGGCAATTGGAAAAAGGTGCTCTTCCTGCCCACGGGCGCATTGCTGAGCAAGACCAGCTTCAACGAGGGGATGAGCGTGCCGGGGATCGCCCACGGCCTGGTGATCGAGACGGCATAATCAAAAAACAGGATACGGACAGGCTAATTTTCAGAAAAACGGGCAGGGGACGCGGCGAAAACTGGCATCTCCTGTCCGACTTCGCTTTTGTCTGTTGACAAGGAATAGGCGAAACTATATAATGAAGAAAAAGCAGGGAGAGCCTTACAGCATTTTGTATTGCATACATATAAAAAACAAGGAAAGAGGTAGAGCAGTATGGCAAGTTGGAGAGAGAAACTGAATCAGGCGGCGCAGAACACGATTTCCAAGAGCAAAGAGGTGGCGGAGATCGCCAAGCTCAATGTGGAGATCGGCTCGTCGAACCAGAGCATGAAGAACATCTATACGGAAGTGGGGAAATACGTCCTGGAGAACGGCCTTCTGTCCGAGGATGCGTCCGTGGCGGAATGGGCCGCCAAGGCTGCCGACATCAAGGCGGAAATCGAGGCCAGCAACGAGCGGATCAAGGCATTGAAGAACGTCAACACCTGCCCGGGATGCGGCGCGGAAGTGCCCAAGACCAGCAAGTTCTGCGATAAATGCGGCACGCCGATCGTAGTCACCAGCACCGAGCCCGTAAAAGAGGACGAAGAAATCATCGATGCGGATTTCAGCGAGGCTTCCCAGGAGGAGGCGGCGAAGGCCGGAGAGGCAGCCGGCGAGGCCCAGGCGGCCGGGGCCGGATGCTGCTGCGCAGAGGCGCAGGAGCCCCCCCGTGGAGGACTGAGCGAAGCGATCCGGCTTTTGTCCCCGGGGATGCCGGACAGAGGCGGAGAGAGGGGACAGAGGAAAGAAGGGAGGTGGGCGTTCTGCGCGACATGGAATTCAAAATGGAGCGGAAAGGGCTCTTGGAGCCCGGACAGCGGATCACCGTGACGGAAGGCCTGCTTCCCAGCAACTACTATTATGTGATAGACCCGGCGCTGGCCATGTCCGCCAACATCCCCTTCCGCAACCGCTTGAAAAGCAGGGAGGGCGTTGTGGTGGACGTGGTGGAGAACGCCAGGGGCTTCTATGTGACGGCCCGGTTCGACGAGCCGGAGATAGAGGAGCGCTGAGCCCGGCCCTGCCGGAAAGGCAGACCCGGGCCCGGAGCGGACAAGGATAACGGAGGAAACGATCATGTTAAAGAAGATTTCGACAGACAAGGCACCCGCGGCAATCGGGCCTTATTCCCAGGGCATCATCGCGAACGGCATGCTGTTCGCCTCAGGCCAGATTCCCATCAATCCAGCCACAGGCAATGTGGAGGGCGAGGACATCACCGCCCAGGCGGAGCTGGTGATGAAGAACGTGGGCGCGCTGCTTGCGGAGGCGGGGACGGACTACGAAAATGTGGTCAAGACGAGCTGCTTCCTGGCGGATATGGGCGATTTCGCCGCCTTCAACGAAGTGTACGCCAGGTATTTCACGGAGAAGCCGGCCAGGAGCTGCGTCGCCGTGAAGACCCTGCCCAAGAACGTCCTCTGCGAAGTTGAAGTCATCGCCGTGGTCAACGGATGAAGGACAATATCGTCCTGATCGGAATGCCCGGGGCGGGGAAGAGCACCGTGGGCGTGGTGCTGGCCAAGCGGCTGGGGTACCGCTTCGTGGATTCCGATCTGGTGATCCAGGAGAAATACGACAAGCTGCTCCATGAGCTGATAGAGGAGCATGGGGTGGAGGGGTTCTGGCGGATCGAGGAGGAAGTGAACGCCTCCCTAAATCCCAAAAAGAGCGTCATCGCCACAGGCGGCAGCGTGATCTACGGCCCCCGGGCCATGGAGCACCTGCGGGAGATCGGCACAGTGGTCTATCTGAAGCTGCCTCTGGAGGAGGTGGCCGACAGGCTGGGGGATCTGAATGCCAGAGGGGTGACGCTGATGCCCGGCCAGACCTTGGCTGACCTGTACGCGGAGCGGGTGCCGCTCTACGAGAAATATGCCCATGAGGTGGTGGACTGC
>CAMTBF010000378.1 GCA_947068385.1 uncultured Lachnospiraceae bacterium | reverse complement strand
TTCCGCCGTCCTTGCAGAATTGCAGAGGATTGAAGCGGGTGGCGTAAATGAAGAAGAACAGGGATATCTTCGTGTAGTCCTTGGAGATGGACAGGTAGATCATGGAGTAGAACACCAATACCAGCCCGATATAGCCGCAGTACCCTGTGAAGGTGTAGAACACGTCCACCTTGCCCACGAAATGCTCCCAGAGGCAGAAGGGGATCCCCACCAGGCTGCTCAGGGAGACGTTCAGGAACAGCCCCAGGAAGAAGCAGGGCCGGATGTCCTCGTACCGCTCCTCGTACACCACGTCCGACATGTACTTGGACAGCACGGAGTTGAAGGGGGCCGCCGTCAGCAGGGCGAAGATGAAGATATACAGCACCGAGCAGGAGAACAGCTCCCGCTCCACGAAGCCAAGCTGGTCGAAGCCCACAAAATGCCCCATCAGCAGGATGTTCAGGATGACCACCAGCATGGGCGTCACCGTGGACATGGAGCTGTAGGCAAAGCCCGCCAGATGGGTGGTTATGGTATTCTTCTCAAATATCTTGTTCAACTTTATGCCGATGCCTGCCATTGCCTCTCCCTTTCCTTACCTTCCTCGTCTCATGCCTCAAAGGCCACGCCGCAGCTGTCCGCGAAATCCTGGTATATCTTCCTGTAGGTGGCCCGCATGTGCTCTATCCGGTAGCCGGACATGACCCTCCTGTAGCCGCTCTCCCCCATCGCAAGGCGCATGGAGTCGTTCCGCGCCATGTCCACCATGGCCTGGGCGATCTCCTCCACGTTCATGATGTGGGTCAGGATCCCCCCGGGGCCGAAGTCGTCGCTCTCCCCGTAGATCAGCCCGGAGCAGTTCCCCACATCCGTGGCGATCACCGGCACATGGGCCGCATAGCTCTCCAAAATGGTCAGGGGCTGCCCCTCGCTGATGCTGGTGAGGATCGTCACGTCCATCCGCCCCAGGTAGTCCTTGATGTCGATCCTGCCCGTGAAGACCACGTCCGTCAGCTCCAGGGCCTCCACCTGCTCGTAGCACTCCTTGGCGTAGGCCTCGTCCTCATCGCAGGGGCCCATGATCCAGAGCTTCAGCCTGGGCTCCCTCTCCTTGGCGAAGCCGAAGGCCTGGATCATGGTCTTCACGTCCTTGATGGGGGTCACCCGCAGGATCGCGCCGATGTTGAACTTCCCGGCGTCCTCCTGGGTCTTGCCCGGGAGCGACTGCAGATGGTCCACCGCCACCCCGTTGGGTGTGACCATGGTCTTCTCCGCCGGACAGCCCAGGTCCACCTGGAGCTCCCTGGCATGCTCATAGAGGCTGGTGATCAAATCACCCTTCTCGTAGGCCAGGGTGGACATCTTCCGGAACTGGTCGATCCAGATGTTCTTGTAGGCCCCCTTGACCCATTCCGCCCGCAGCAGCTCCTCCTCCCGCTCCCTGGTATAGATGCCGTGCTCCGAGATCAGGAGCTTCCCCCCGTACAGGGTCTTCCCCATGCTGCCCAGCACCCCCGCGTAGCCCGTGGCCACGCAGTGATAGAGATCCGCTTTGGGCAGCTCCATCTTCAGCGCGAAGAGCAGGGGCAGGTACACCGAGCGCATGGTCCAGAGGAAATCGGAGAAGTTCAGCTGGCTGTACTGCAGATCGTAATATTCCCTGACGATATGCAGGAAATCCTCCCCCATCAGCAGCTTATCCAAAGAGACCCCGCCGTCCTGGAACAGCCGGAACAGGGCCTCCCAGTCCACCTCCCTGTTCAGCACCAGGCTGCGGAAGGCCTCGTATTCCCTCTTGTTCAGCCTGTGCCTGCGCCATCCCTTCCGGTTCCAGTCCACGTCCTGGAGGTAGAGCTCGTGCACCTCTGCCACATTCTCCGGCAGCCGGTAGATGAACTTCCCGCTCTGGTCCCGGCTGCTTATAATCGTCAGCAGCGCGAACTCCACCTTCGGGAACGACTGTATGAGCCCGTGTATCCAGCTGGATACGCCGCCTGCCACATATGGATAACAGCCCTCCACTACTATACAGACCTTCATTTCCTGTCTCCTTACCTGTAATCCCCGCCTATGCACTAGCGGTAGAACCTCTCGTCCGCGGGCTTCAATGTGAGGACGGCCCGTCCTTCCGTCACCTCGATCAGGTACGCGCCCTCCTCCAGCTCCTGCCAGCTTCCGCCCTCCATGTCCTCCACGGCCTCATTGTGGGTCCGCAGGACGAACCAGGCGGGCCCTGCGCTCCCCTCCACCTGCAGATGTATGGTGTCGTCGATCCTGCCGTCCCGGTAATCCAGGGCCAGGAACCGGCGGATCCGGGCATCGCTCTCAGAGACGGTGGTGGCGCCAAAGCCCCGGAAGGTCTGGCCGTAGGTGCCGATGGTGGTGCCCAGCGCCTTGGACAGCTGTTCCCAGGCCTCCTCATCCTCCTCCGGATATGCCACCCGGGACAGGTCGAAGGAGATGTTGAAGTACCCCAGCGCCGTCTCCATGCACCTGACCAGGAAATCGTTCTCATAGGTGTACGCCAGGCCGTCTCCGATCACCTGCTGTGCCGTCACGTCCTCCGACAGGAATCCCACCGGCATGGCCCGTGTCCCGGCATCCTCCCTGACCACTGTCCTGACAGCCCCCAGCAGCTCCTCCCCCAGCGCCTCCTCGATCTCCCGGTCCTCCATGTCCCCTGCGTACAGGGACGCGAACGCATAGCCGCCCAGGGCCTCCCGAAGGAACGCCCCGTCCGAGGCCAGCTTCCCGGCCAGGGGCGTATCCGATACGGAGAGGCCCCACAGGCCCGTCTCCGTCCCGTGCTCATTGAAGATCTTCAGATAATAGGCCAACTGCCTGCCGTCAGGCAGCCTGTCGTCCGTGTAGTCATACTGGGGCGTCATCATGCAGGTGGCCTTATAGCGGTGCTTCTCCAGGACGGCGGCGATATTGGGCCACAGAAGCTCCTGGAACACCTGCTTCACGGAACGGCTGTAGAGCCGCTCCATCTCCTCCGGGTTTTCGTCCGCCAGGCTGGGATAGCCCGCCAGGATCATGTTCTGGGCATTCACCACCGGATAGAGCTCATAGGAATCCGTCTCCGCGGACATGGCGGACAGAAGCCCCAGCCCCTGGGGCCCGTCCATCAGGCCGCCGTTCACGGCGAACACGCTGGCGCTGCCGTAGCTCTTGCGCCACAGCATGATCGGGTAGTTCTCCGCCTTCACCTGCTCCCCCGCCGCGATCCCCCTCATGTATACCTTGGTGCCGTAGTCGGGGAGATACCAGGGGAATGTCTTCTCCCCCGGGTACGCCGCGCTCCCCGGCAGGAGCTCTTCGGCATCAGGGCTTTCCCGGTCCAGGTAGAAGGTCTCCCCGCCCAGCAGGAAGCCGGGCCGCAGATAGAATCCCGTCACCGTGGTCTCCTGCTCCAGCACCTTCCGGATGCCCAGGAAGTCCCGCAGCTTTTTGTTCCCCTCAATGACCGATGCCTCCGGGAGGCCGGAGAGCACCAGATGCGTCCCGGCTTCCACATGGCCCTTCAGCCGCTCCAGCTCCCCCGCGGACTCCCAGTCCACGCAGGCCGGATCCAGCACCAGCATCCAGGCCGTCCCTTCCCCCTCCCCGGCGGCTTCCAGGGCCGTCAGGGAAGGGCAGGCGGCGATGTCCCGCTTTGTGTACGTCACCCATGCCTCCACCACGCCGTAGAGGGCGCTGTCCTCCCGGCCGATCCAGACGACCCTGTCCCGGGGCGCCGCAGCCAGGCTCCAGACGTCCTCCATGCCGTCCTCCGCGGCCGGATCCTCCCCTGCGCCCGGCAGGTACATATTGATCTGGGAGGGATAATTCTCCGCCGTCTCGGTATACCTGTTCACGGCATAGTCGTTCCAGCCGTCCTTCAGGCTGTTGAGGCACATGCACAGGAACAGCACCGTAGCCATCAATATGGTGATCGCGAAAAAATTCCGGCGTGATATCATCTCTCTCCCTCTCTCATTCCAGTTCCGCGGCTATCCGGCAGATGCTGTTCCGGTTCCGCAGCCGTCCATGGGACGTCCCATCCCTTCACCTGTTGTAGCCGTAGTCCAGGGCAAAATTGTACAGGTTGTACGCGTCCTGCCGTATGCGGTAGCAGACGAAG
>CAMTBF010000377.1 GCA_947068385.1 uncultured Lachnospiraceae bacterium | reverse complement strand
TGTATAAATGGAGTTTATGCAGAATTCAATAACTCTTTATTGAGAAACAGTAATATCGTTCTTTGTAATCATAAAAGCCTCTTTTGAAATCGAAAAAACCACAGGGTACAAAGCAAATCCTTATATTATAATAGCATTTTTTTACACATCTTTGCAAGTATTATGTGTGGGAAAAACATGGTCAATGCTTTATACTAATAAATGTGTACAGGAAATGGACAGAATCGATGAAAAAACAGGCGATATGACAATGCCCTGCTCGCGGCCAGCGGCATGCTAGTGGTCATTTTGTGGGAAGAATAAGGAAAGAGGGGCTTCATGATGAACGCAGAAAAGACGAAACCTGCATGGGGAGGGAAACTGGAAGAGAAAAAGTTCGGGAGAAAGACGGGCGTGCTCCTGGCGGCAGGAGCCAGCGCGCTGCTGTTCTTCCTGTCGCTGCCCATGTTCGACTGGGTGCACCTGAAGAACATATCCGCGCTCTTCGGGAAGCTGGGCATATCCAGGGAGGTGGCCGCCACGCTCTACCAGGGCTACAGCATCTTCTCCCTGCTGGAATTCGTCAAGAACTCCGGCCTGGGCGTGCTGGGGCTGTACTCCATGGTGCTCCTGCTGCTTTTGCTGGGTACGTGGTATCTCCACATTGCCCATCTCTGGAAAGCCCTCCGGAACCGCTTTCACGATTCCGATGGGAAAGGCGAGCTGAGGATGTATGTCTTCGGAAAGGCGGCCATGCTGCTGACGGTGCTGCTGGTGGCCGGCTCCTACGGGTTCGTGCTGTACGCCAACCGGTGCTTCGGCATGACGGGCCTGGGGGCGTCCCCGCTGCTTGTAGTGGAGCTGGCGCTGGCCCTGGCCGCGTACCTGGTAATCAAGAAGCTGGAGGCCGCCGAGCGGGTGCGCTGCCATGAGCACGGGCTGGTGAAGGAGTTCAGGAAGAACTGGGTGCTGTTCCTGATGCTGCTGCCCGTGGGCGTGTTCTTCCTGGTGAACTCCTACCTGCCCATGGTGGGCATCTACTTCGCCTTCGTGAACTTCAACTTCGCGGACGGCCTGTGGGCCAGCCCCTTCGTGGGGATGAAGAACTTCGAGTTCCTGTTCCAGTCCCAGATGGGGAGGCTGATCCGCAACACCGTTCTCTACAATGTTGTCTTCATCGTGCTGGGCAATGTCTTGCAGATATTCTTCGCCATCCTGGTGAGCCAGATGACCCTGAAATGGTTCAAGAAGGTGGGGCAGACGTTGATCTTCATGCCCTACTTCGTGTCCTTCGTCCTGCTGAAGGTCATGGTATACAGCCTGCTGGAGTACCAGTACGGCGCCATCAACAACATGATCCGAAACGGCGGCGGGACGCCGATCGACTTCTACAACAGCCCGGTCTACTGGCCCTTCCTGATCACGCTGTTCAACATGTGGAAGTCCGTGGGGTACGGCATGGTGGTGTACCTGGCCACGATCATGGGCATGGACGGGGAGCTGTACGAGGCGGCCAAGGTGGACGGGGCCAACATCTTCCAGCGCATCCGCTACATCATGCTGCCCCAGCTGAAGCCCACCTTCATCATCCTGCTGATCTACTCCTTAGGCGGCATCATGCGGGGCAACTTCGAGCTGTTCTACCAGACCGTGGGGAACAACGGATTGCTGTACGAGGTGACGGACATCCTGGACACCTATGTATACCGGATCACCATCGGGCAGCCGCTGAGCATCGGCCTGGGATCCGCGGCGGGCCTGTTCCAGTCGGTGTTCGGGTTCGTGGTAGTGCTTGTCACCAACTGGGCCATCCGCAGGAAAGAAGCGGACTATGCATTGTTTTAAGGAGGCGGGGAGATGAAGAGCGAACAGAAGAAGAACAAGATAAGGCTTTCGGGCAGCGACATCGCCTTTTATATCATCGCGTACTTTTTCGTGGGGGTGACGGCCATCGTGTGCGTGCTGCCGTTCCTGCTGATCGTGTCGGGGTCGTTTACGGACAATGGCGTGATCCTGACGGAAGGGTACAGCTTGCTCCCGAAGGGGTTCTCGACAGATGCCTACAAGACTATCTTCCAAAATCCGGCCTCGATTCTGCAGGCCTATAAGATGACTATCTATTATACGGTGGTGGGAACCGCGGTGGGGCTGTTCGTGACCACCCTGACGGCCTATGTGCTGTCCAGGAAGGAGTTCAAGTACCGGAACACGGTGTCGTTCCTGTTGTATTTCACCACCATCTTCGGCGGGGGCATGATTCCCTGGTATCTGCTGTATGCCAACGTGCTGAACCTGAAGGGGACAACCTTTGTCATATGGTTCCCAGGCATCACCAGCACCTTCCTGATCATCCTGATGAGGACGTTCATCGCGGGGAGTGTGCCGGATGCCATCGCGGAGTCCGCCAAGATTGACGGGGCGGGACAGTTCACCATCTTCTGGAGGATTGTGCTGCCGGTGTTGAAGCCTGGCCTGGCCACGGTTGGACTGTTCCTGGCGCTGGGGTACTGGAACGACTGGTACCGTTCGTCCCTGTTCTCTACCAGCTCCAGCACCTATGAGCTACAGTTCTACCTGTCGAACATGCTCAATTCCACCACGGCCCTGAAGGATCTGGTAGTCGGGGCCAGCATATCCATAGCGGACCTCCCCACCCAGGCGGTGAAGATGGCCATGGCGGTGGTGGTGACGGGGCCGGTGTTGCTGTTGTACCCGTTCGTGCAGAAATACTTCGTCTCCGGCATTACTATCGGAGCGGTAAAAGGTTGAGATAAGAACGATTTTCCAATTGCGGAGATTGTTTTTATAGAAAAACACCCTCCAGAGGGAGGGAGAGAGAAGGAGGAGCGACTATGAAGAAGAAAGTCGTGAGTGTAATGTTGACGCTGGCCATGATGGCGGCTATGCTGGCTGGCTGCGGCGATAAGAAGACGGCAGACAGCGAGCTGGAGGAGAACTATGAATCCTCTGCAGCGCAGGAGAGCCAGGAGGAGTCCTCAGCAGCTCAGGAGGAGTCTTCGGCGGCCCAGGAGGAGTCTTCGGAGGAGGCTTCGGCTGACGAGGGCGGGGGGCAGCGCAGGAGCTGGACTATTCCGAGCATGTGGATCTGGTGTTCTACCTGCTGGGTGACGCGCCCGCGGGCCTGCAGGAGGTGCAGGACGCCATCAATGCGATTCTGGAGGAGAAGGTGAACGCATCCGTGGAGTTCCAGTTCTCCACATGGACGGACTGGGGCGAGAAGTACAAGCTGGTGCTGACCACCGGCGGCGCGGATCTGATCTATACCGCGAACTGGAACAACTTCGGCCAGCTTGCCCAGAGCGGCGCGTTTCTGGGGCTGGACGAGCTGCTGGACACGGTGTCCCCTGACCTGAAGGCGGCGATTGACCCGGCTGCGCTGGACGGCTGCAGGGTTGACGGCCAGGTGATGACGGTTCCCTGCCTGTGGAAGCAGTATACCTGTGGAGGCATCGAGTACCGTGAGGATCTGCGGGAGAAATACGACCTGCCCGTACCGGATTCCTTTGAGAACCTGAAGGCATATCTGCTGGGGATTCAGCAGAACGATTCCAGCCAGGGGCTGCTGGCCAACAGTGCTGGTATTCTCGCATATAACGATGCAAATGTGGTTGGCGGTGCTTATGGACTGAAGACATATATGGATAATCTTTCCGCGCCGGAGGATTACTGGTTTTCGGATCAGTTTGTAGAGGATGCGAAGCTGATGAAGGAGTGGGCAGATCTGGGCTTCTGGTCAAGGAGCGTCCTTTCTGATACCACAGACCCTTATGAGCGGTATGACAACGGCCTGTTCGTGGTTATGCCTTATGGAAATAATCCCAATAAATACACCACTCGTGTGGAGCTATGGACAAACGAGCATCCTGACTGGAAGACAGCCTATTATACGCTCGGCGAGGCTGACGGCTACGTATGGTCTACCACGCCTACCGCTGATGCCACAGCTATCACCAAGGACTGTAAGAATCCTGAGAGGGCTATGAAGGTCATGGAGCTGTTGATCATGGACGAGGAGCTGAATCGCCTGACCCAATACGGCATCGAGGGCGTACACTATGAGGTTGCCGAGGATGGCACATACAAGAACATCGGGCGGGACATTACCCAGGGCTTTAAAACCCTTGTGGGCGGCGAA
>CAMTBF010000376.1 GCA_947068385.1 uncultured Lachnospiraceae bacterium | reverse complement strand
GGTACTGATTACATATTTATTTAATCTGTGTGAATCTGTGGAAGCTCTTAAGGGTTGATGACATAGGGGCTATGGCGGAAGCATTTCCGATATACTTGAAGCATTGCCTTGGATACCATTCCGCCGGGACTGGAAATCAAGACCCGGGAGGGCTATACGCGAGAAGCGCGTTCAATGAATATGGAGATGTGCACCTTTTGCGGGAGGGGAACCAGTACACATTCGAGGGAGAAGTCGCGCCTCCCGGCATAGGGGATGCCACTGTGGACAGGATAAATGAACTGAACGGATATCTGACGAAGCGGGGGGCGGCGCTGCTCGTGGCGGGATATCCTATAGGGAACGGAAACATGACGGCAGAAGCGGCGGAATTCGTGGCCTTTCAGGAACGGCTGGCAGACAGGCTGGATTGCCCGGTGATCAGCAACTATGCGGATTACATGTTCGACTATAGGTATTTCTATGATACGAATCTGCATCTGAATACGGAAGGGGTGGCCCTAAGGACAGGGCAGCTGATTTCAGATATAGAACGGTGGAAGTCCACGGGGACGGACGCGGATATGGATGTGGACGAGTATGCGGATATCATCGCGGACGACGATCTGCCGCATATTGACCATATAAGTCAATACCTGGACGCTCTGAGAAAAGCGCGGGACAGGTACACGATCATTATTTCCGCCGGGGACGGCGCGTCCGCTGCAATGTGCGAGGAAGTGCGAAAGGGCTTTCAGGCGCTGGGGCTATCGGCGGACTGGCCCCAGAGGGCCGGGGATGGCCATGTGGCAGTTGTGGAACAGGGACAGTTGATTTCCGAGGAGCCATCCGGCACCTTTGACGATGGCAGCATGGCATATTCCATTACAAGCGGCCAACAGAATCAAGGCGGGGACAGCTCGATTCTGTTAAATGGGCAGGAATATTCGGGACATGCCGGAGGATTGAAGCTTGTGGTCTATAGCAATGAGACCCATCGGATACTGGACGAAGTGGCCTTTGACGCCTGCTCTCCGGAATCGAGGGCGATACGCTAGATATGGTCATGCCTTCGGCATCCTGCCATAAACCCCCGGAGCGCAACCAAAGGCAGCCTTGAAGGAGCGGGTGAAATGGGCCTGGCTGCCAAAGCCGCACAGCTGCGCCACCTCCTTCACCTGCAGGGCCTGGTTGCTCAGCAGATTCTTGGCCTTCTCCAGCCTGGCGTGGAGGAGGTCATTTTTTGGCGTGGAGGAAAAGAAGCTGCGGTAATAGACATAGAACTGGCTCTTCTCCAGATTGACCAGTCTGCAGAGGCGCTCTATATCCCAGGGCTCCTCGCACTGGGTGAGCATCTGCAGGCGCAGGCTCTGGAACAGGGGATAGAGGTGCTCCGGGTTCTCCTTCTGCACTATCTCTGTGGCCAGGCTGCGGCCGATGGAGAGGAACAGCAGCGTGATCAGGGCATGGACGGACTCCTCCCGGAAGGGGAGGCCGGAGAACTGCTCCTGCTGCAGGCGGGAGATGCAGGAGTCGATCTGCACGGTATTCTCCGGATAGAAGACGGCATTCTCCGGCATGGGAAAGCGCCGGGCCGGATTCTCATCGGAAGAAAAGTGAAGATAGCTGTTGCGGAACCTGTGGACGGCCTGGTAGTGCTGGGGCTCGCCGGGGGTATAGAGGATGCAGGCGTTCTCCTTCGTGACGACGATTCTGTCTCCATCATAGACCTTCATGGGGGATTTGAACAGGAGGAACAGATAGTCCCCGCTTCCCTTGGGGCGGAAGATGGTGTCGAAATCGTGGTTCGACCGATTGTATTCGCAGAAATTCAGTGTGTACATGGCTCGCTCCTCCTGATGTCCCCTTTGAGGATAAGCATATCACATGACCGGAAGAAAAGTCAAACGAAACGGAAAAAAGGCGATGGAATATCTGAGCGAAAAGGTTTATGATAGGAGCATCAAAAAGGACAGCGCCGCAGACGCGTCAGACGCAGGGAGCGGCGCGGAAACGAGGTACGGGCAGAATGAAAAAGGCAGAGATCATAGTAGACAAATATTTCCTCACAGGGGCGGTGGACAAGCGGATATTCGGCTCCTTCATCGAGCATCTGGGACGGGCGGTGTATGAGGGCATCTATCAGGAGAACAGCCCCTTCGCGGACGAGCAGGGCATGCGTAAGGACGTGCTGGAGCTGGTAAAGGAGCTGAAGGTGCCCATCGTGCGCTATCCCGGCGGGAACTTTGTGTCCGGCTACCACTGGGAGGACGGCGTAGGGCCCAAGGAGCAGCGGCCCGCCAAGGTGGATCTGGCCTGGCAGGTGATAGAGTCCAACCAGTTCGGTTTGAACGAGTTCGCGGACTGGGCGAAGAAGGCCGGGACGGAAGTGATGATGGCGGTGAACCTGGGGACCAGGGGGCCGGAGGAGGCCAAGGATCTGTTGGAGTACTGCAATTTCAAAAAGGGCAGCTATTACAGCGACCTGCGGAGGAAGCACGGCTATGAGGAGCCCCACGACATCAAACTCTGGTGCATGGGCAACGAGATGGACGGCCCCTGGCAGATGGGCCACAAGACGGCGAAGGAGTACGGCCGGGCCGCGGCGGAGACCAGCAGGCTGATGAAGTTCATGGATCCGAGCATCGAGACCGTGGCATGCGGCAGCTCCGCCTTGACCATGGACACCTTCGGCTACTGGGAGGACGAGGTCCTGAGCGAGTGCTATGACCAGGTAGACTATCTCTCCCTTCATCAGTATTACGGGAACCGGGACAACGACACGCCGGAATTTCTGGCAAATTCCAAGGGCATGGACGAGTTCATCAGTTCCGTCCTGTCCATCGCGGACTGCGTGAAGGCCAAGAAGCGCAGCAAGAAGCAGATCAACCTGTCCTTTGACGAGTGGAATGTGTGGTACCACAGTGGCGAGGCGGACAAGAAGCTTGAGAAATGGGTGCAGGCCCCCCATCAGCTGGAGGATGTGTACAACTTCGAGGACGCGCTGCTGGTGGGCAGCATGCTGATTACCATGCTGCGCCATGCGGACAGGGTGAAGGTGGCCTGCCTGGCCCAGCTGGTGAACGTGATTGCGCCCATCATGACCTCGGACACCGGGGCCTGGAGGCAGACGATTTTCTATCCCTATCTGCATGCCAGCGTGTACGGCAGGGGGACGGTGCTGAATACCCTGGTGAAGGCACCTTTCTATGACAGCAAGAACTATGGGGAAGTGTCCTTCCTGGACAGCGTCTGCGTCTGGAATGAGGAGGACGAGGAGCTGACCATCTTCGCCGTGAACAAGGACCTGGAAGAGGACATGGAGGTAAGCTGCGATTTGAGGCAGTTTGCGGACTACAGGGTCGTAGAGCATATCGTCCTGACCAATGAGGACATGAAGGCCGTCAATACGGAGGAGAATCCGGGCAATGTGGTGCCCATGGCAGGGAATTCCTCCCGCATGGAAAACGGGCAGTTCACCACAGTGTTCGGAAAGCACAGCTGGAACGTGGTCAGGCTGAAGAAATAAGAAAGAAATGGGATAGAAGGTTAGATGAGAGATATGCAGGCATATTTATTCGTGCATTTCAGGGAAAAGACAACGCCTGACGGAGAACAGGTATATTTCGGGCTGAGCAAGGACGGCTACCACTGGGAGCCGGTGAACGGCGGAGCGCCGGTGCTATGGGCCTATTACGGGGACAAGGGCGTCCGGGACTTTACGATTACCCGATGCAAGGAGAACGGAAAATTCTATATCATTGCCACGGATTTGAGCTTATCCTACGGGATGCGGAACCAGTATCACCATTCCTGGGACGAAATCGGCCGAAACGGCAGCAAATGCCTGGCCCTGTGGGAATCCGACAATCTCACGGACTGGACGGAGCAGCGGCTGGTCAGGTTAGGAAACGAGGACTTCGGATGCCTCTGGGCGCCGGACATCATCTACGACAGGGAGCAGGGGGACTATGTGCTGCACTGGTCCTCCTCCCACAGTGCCAATGGCTATGGCCCCAAGGGAATCTATTACAGCAGGACAAAGGATTTCCAGAGCTTTACGGAGCCGGAGGTGCTGTACCGGAAGGAAGACAGCGGAGCAATTGATTCCGCAATCTATGAGGAGGACGGCCGCTACTATCTCTTCGTGAAGAGCGAA
>CAMTBF010000375.1 GCA_947068385.1 uncultured Lachnospiraceae bacterium | reverse complement strand
TAGTCTTCAGTACGGAATTTAACTTTACAAGTGGAATTTAACTTTTCATTCAACCTTTTTTTCGTCCTGGTCTGTCATTTCTTGTCTTTTTTTCGTTTATGGGATAGGACGGTCGGGCATCCCAAGCGCTCAGTTCAGGATAAAATACGCATAGATCTCGTAGGTATCGTAATCTCCCGTCCCCCGGAAGTCCATGACGCTCTTGCGAATCCGGTACTCCCCCGGCGCCAGCTCCCCGTAGAGCCATTCCCAGTCCAGCTCCCGCCTTGTGGTGTCGTCCGAAGGAATCGTATAAGCGATATCGTGGAATCCATAATCCCCCTCCACCACGATGGGCGCTTCTTCCCATCTGCCGTCCTTTTTCACCTGGATGGCGAAATCGTCGCCGTCCTGGAGCTGCCCGGTGGGGGCGTCCTTGTCATATTGATTGTAGCAGAGCATGGCCCCGGTGGAAGAGATCCCCTCCAGGAAAAGATGCAGGCCTATCTGTTCCTTTTCCGATTCCTTCTGATAGAGATAGGCGCCGCCCTCCCGCAGATCCGGGTCAAAGGTGAAGGTGTCCAGGATCTCCATCACGGCATCCTCATTCTCCTCCCACCATCCCTCCACGGAGCAGGTCTGAGCCACCACATCCCTCATGGGCTCTTTGAAGCCGATGAAATCCCAGTATGCGTGGCCGTCGTAGGTGCCTTTCCAGGCCGGATGGCCTGCCACCGTCACTTCCTCCTGGGAGAGCCCTGTACCGCACACGCCGAAAGACCGTATGTAGGCCACCTCCACAAATCCAAACTCCGCGTCCTCCGGGGAAAAGCAGATCCCGTAGTCGCCTATGAGCAGGCTGTCGCTGTCCATGGGGCAGAGCTCATACTTCCACCCTTCCGGCACGGTCAGGGAAATCGCGCCGAAGGGGCCGCCCTGGGTCACCGTAGTCCCTGCGGCTCCGAGAGATCCTGCCATGTTTTCTCCATCGCTTCCCTTGTTTTCCGTTTCCTGCGGCGTTTTGTCCGGCGCTTCGCCATTGCTCTGGGCGGTGGTGGATTCATTTCCTGCGCTTTTCCCACTGTCTCCGTCTTTTGTGCTGTCCACTTCTTTCACGCTGCTGCCGCCTTTTGTGCTGTCCTCGTCCGGCATGCTGTCCTCGCCACTGCTCTCTCCCGCTTTTTCCAGCGCAGTCTCTGCACCACTGCCATTTCCTGCTGCAGCGCCTGCCCCCTGTCCGCAACCGCCAATTGCCGCCGCCATTACCGCCAGGCATCCCATCAGAGCCAATCCTCTTTTCTTCATGCTTCCTTCGTCTCCTTTCTCTGCACATCTCTTATACTGCAGACGAAATATGCTTATCTGCATAGACGAAAGAATCGCGGAAAAGTTCTCCTGTGGCCGCCAGATCATCTCCCTGCCGTCTACACCAGCGCTTCCACCAGCAGCCTGTCTCCCTGGACAATCTCCTTTACGCCCACTTCCTTCTTGTTAAAGCAGCTCCCGAGTTCACCATAGTTCCATTATAAAATGACTTCCTGCCATTTACAAGACACATTTACAGGCTCGTTCAATATTTTATTGTCACTTTATCATCATTTTATCGTCAGGAAATGACAGGCAGGAGCCTATAGGACATCATTAGGATAAAGGATAGAACAGCCGGGCAAAAGTTCCCGCCCGGCCTTGTCTATCGCAATTCGTATTTCTTTTCCATAGGATTCAGGCTTTACTCGACCAGCGCCACCCTCTCCTTCACGATCTGTGTCAGCATCTCCTCCGCCTTGGCCATTCCGGCCCCTTCCAGCTCCGATATCATCTCGTCATAGCCGGCGTCAAAATCCTCGGCGCTTCCGATGACGCAGCTGATCAGCTTCGACCAGGCGATCTCGTCCAGCTGGTTTCCGATCTCGTCGAACTCCACCGGCTTGGTGTAGGCCCAGATGGCGGAGTACTTGGGCACTTCGAAATCCTCGGGCTGGGGGTAGATGTCCACCAAAAGCTCCACGCCCCATTTCTCGCAGGCAGCCTTCTGCTCTTCATTGTAGGAAGCGATCACGGTCTCCTTGCTCTGTGGGGTATAGGTGCTCCCCGTGGAATCCACCACGCCGTTGCCGTAGGTGGGGAAGGGATAGGCATGGAAGCCTACGCCTGTGGTCTTCGCGTAGTCCTTATTGGAATCCGCCTCCGCCGTCTCCTCCGCCGTGCGGTAGCGGTAGCCTTCCTCGTCGATGAAGTAGTTCACGTCCTGGATGCCCCAGTTCACCAGCACCTGGCCTTCGTCAGAGCAGATGTAGTCCATGTACTTGATGGCGGCCACCGGATCCTTACAGGCCGTGGTGATGCCCACGCCCTGTCCTGTGGTCAGGCCCTGGGGCGCCAGGGAGGGGGCCTTGGTGTCCTTGTCCATGGTCAGGGGAAGCCCCGCATAGGTCAGGTCCAGCTTGCCGTCCGCGATCAGAATCTTCTCGCCGTCGCTGTAGTCCCAGTCCGTGTCGAACAGGGATACCACCCGGCCGGAAGCGATCTTCGCGATGTAGTCCTCATGGGTCTGGGTGGCGAACTCATGGTCCAGGATGCCGTCGTTGTACAGCTTGTTCAGCCATTTGAAGTATTCCCGCACCTTCTCCGAGCGGAATTTGTATATGGCATTGTAGTCGTCATCGATCAGCCACTGGCCGTTGTCCGGCGCGCCCTCGGCGATATAGCCCGCGGGGTTGCCCAGGGTGATCATCCAGTGCCAGTCGGCGGCGGAGAGGGTCAACCCGATCATGTCCAGCCCATCGGCGTTCGTGGGATGGGCCGCAAGGTAGCTCCTGACCATCTCCTCATATTCCGCCGTGGTCTCCGGAACCTTATAATCATTCTCCTTCAGCACGGCCCACTGAATCTGCGCGGTGCCGGAGTTCTTATAGCTGGTGCCGCCCATGGAATAGGAGGACAGCTGATAGATCGAGGGGTCTTCCTGGGAATATTTCAGTTTGTCCAGCTCGTCCCCGTACATCTTCTTGATATTGGGACCGTACTGCTCGATCAGGTCGGTGAGGTCGATCAGCGCCCCTGCCTCGATCAGGCTGCCCGCGTCGCCCTTGGCGTAGATCATGTCAGGGAAATTCTGCTCCGCGATCATCAGGGCCACCTTCTGATCCGTGGAGGACACGGGATAGTCGGTCTTCAGCTTCACGCCTGTGGCCTCGGTGAGGGCCTGGGCCACAGGATCTGCCCAGGAATCCTCCGTTGCGTCCGCATTGTAGAAGGTCAGCTCTATGACTTCGCCGCTTCCGCTGCCGTCCTCGGAACCTCCCTCGGAACCACCCTCAGCGCCGCCCGCGCTCTCGGCCTGGGAGCGGTCGCCTGTGTCCCCGCCATCGGATGGGCTTCCGCCGCAGCCGCTGAGCAGGCCCACTGTCATGGCTGCTGTCAAAAGTAACGCACAGATTCTTTTCTTCTTCATAATTCGTTCTCCTTTTTCTATTTGAAATACTGTTTGTTATCGCTTTTTATTTCGCTCTATTGCTCCATCAATCCTTTACCGCGCCCACTGTCATGCCGCCCACGAAATACTTCTGCAGGAACGGATATACCACCAGGATGGGCACCGTAGCGATGACCGTGATCGCCATCCGCACGGACATGGGAGACACCGCGTTCTGCAGGGTGCCCGCCGGCGCGTGGGGGTCGATCTTGATGGTGGCCTTCTCCATGATCTCATACAGCACATACTGCAAAGTAGGCAGCTCCCTGGCGTACAGATAGGTGTCCATGAAGGAGTTCCACTGGCCCACCGCCACGAACAGGGCCACGGTGGCCAGGGAGGGCGCGCACAGGGGCAATATGATCCTGGCCCAGATGATGAGGTCGTTAGCGCCGTCTATCTTGGCCGCCTCCTGCAGGGCCATGGGCAGCCCCTCGATAAAGGAGCGCATCAGAATCACATTGTAGACCCAGATCATGCCGGGGACGACGTACACCAGGAAATTGTTGCCCATGTGCAGCGTCCTGGTGATCAGCAGATACTCAGGAATCATGCCGCCGCTGACATACATGGTGACGATGAACAGCATGGTGAACAGCTTGTTGAAATAGAAGTCCTTCCGGCTGAGCACATAGGACAGCATGGCCGTGCAGACCACGCCTACCAGTGTCCCGATCAGCGTCCTGACCACTGACATCACGAAGG
>CAMTBF010000374.1 GCA_947068385.1 uncultured Lachnospiraceae bacterium | reverse complement strand
GAGATAGGGTCTGAAAGCCTTATAAAATGGGGGCTAAAGATTCCGAGAAAATATTATCTGGAAAAGGAGGGCGTGGTGATATGAGGGGATATGGCGATTCCGAAGGAAAGCATGCTTTCGAGGGCAAGCTGCAGCGGGAGGAGCCGGAACGGGCCATGCGGCTGATGGAGGCGCTGTCCGATGTGGACCAGGCCCTGCTGGAGCGCTGCGCGGGAACCGGGAGGGCGACGGCCTGCCGCAGGCCTCTGTGGCGAAGCGCCAGGGCTGCCGCGGCAGTGCTGTGCCTGGCAGTGGCGGGGGCGGCAAGCTGGGGAGGATATCAGCTGTCCCAGATGAAGATGGGCAGCGCGGATTCCTCGGGGGGCAATGCCGCGCCGTACATGGAGGAGGTCCGGGAAGACACAGACGAGGCCGTGCCCCAGGACGCGGTGGCAGGGGAGGCCGCGCCGGAGGAAGCGGAAGCTGAGGATGCCGCGGAGGCAGGACAGGGCGGGGAGCAGTCCCGCCAGACGGAAGACGGCAAGCGGATGGACGTGCAGGATGCGGACGGGGGCCAGATGCTGCCGGAGCAGGAAGCGGCCGCGGACAAGAACGGGGGTCAGGACAGCGGCGGGGCCCAGGGAGGCACCGTGGAAGAGGAGGGAAGCCCTGAAACGGATGTTGACGGCTGCCCGCTGCCGCCGCAGTCCCAGAAGCTGACGCTGGCCCAGGCCAGGGAGGACGCCGTGCTGGGAGCCTATGTCCCCACGGCGCTTCCGGCGGGATATGCCTTCGAGGAGGGACACCGCGTGACGGAAAGCCGGGAGCCGAACCTGACCCTGTGCTGGACCAGGGGAATGGACTCCATCACGCTGCATCTGGAGAGGACAGCGAATCCCCCGGCCACAGTGGATGTGGAGGAGACGGAGAGCTATGACCAGCGGCTGTATGAGGTGCCCTATGGGGAGACCGTACCGGAAGGATATCGGCAGACCTTCGACGATCCGGTGTTCGCCGCAGAGGATTTCAGCCTGGAGATCGTAGAGAGCCGGATGAAGTCCTATGACGACCAGGGGGACACGGATACCCCCAGGGGGAACTTCAGCGTATTGTATGGGGACGGCGTATTGATCCGCTTCAGCGGACGGGGGACGGCGGAGGAGATCTGGGAGATGTTCCGTTCCATGGGAGGACAAGAATAGAGCCGGCTGCTGCCGGCTCTACCCGTTTTCGTTCTCCCGCATGCGGTAGCCCACGCCCACCTCGGTGAAGACGTATTGGGGCTGGGCGGGGTTCTGTTCGATCTTGCGGCGGATGTTCGCCATGTTCACCCGCAGGATCTGATTGTTCTCCTCCGCGTATGGCCCCCAGATGCGCCGCAGGATCGTATTGTAGGTCAGCACCCGCCCCGCGTTCTCGGCCAGCAGGGACAGGAGCTGGTACTCTATCTGGGTCAGGTGGACCCGCCTGCCCGCCAGATGGATGATCCGCTTGTCGAAGTCTATTTCCAGATCCAGGGCCTTGTAGACCTGGCTGTGGGCGCTTCCGCGGCTGTGGCGCAGGGCAGCGCGGATGCGGGCCGTCAGCTCGTTTGGATAGAAGGGCTTGGTGATGTAATCGTCGGCCCCTGAATCCAGTGCGGCCACCTTTTCCTGCTCCTCATTGCAGGCGGAGACGATGAGGATGGGGACATGGCTCCAGCCGCGCAGCTGTTCCAGCACCTGGAATCCGTCCATGTCCGGCAGGCCCAGGTCCAGCAGGATCAGATTGGGACAGAGGGAGGCCGCAAGGCTGAGCCCCTCTCTGCCGGTCAAGGCTGTGGTGACCGCATAGCCGTTCTTGTCCAGGAGCGCGGAGATGTAAGAACAGGTGTTCTTGTTGTCCTCTATTAGCAGGATGCGGATTCTGGCATTCATTTTGGTTCAAAAGCTCCTTTTGGCAGGGTAAAGATAAATTCCGCACCATGGCTGTGGTTCCGCCCCGTAAAGCTGCCGTGATGGGCCGAGATGATGGCCTTGCAGATCACCAGCCCGATGCAGTTCTTTCTGTGGACGCCCGAAAGGGTACATGCGTCAGGCGCGTTGCGGGACAGATGGCTCAGCGTCTCCTCGCTGATGCCGCATCCATAGTCCCTGACGGTAAAGGTCACATGGCTTTCGCCATCCTCTACGATGACGTCCACCGGCTCCTTGCTGCCGGAATGGCGCAGGGCGTTCTCCAGCAGATTGATGAGCACCTGCTCTATGAGCAGGGCGTCCATGGGGAGCATGATAATCTGGTCCGGAATGGCGGCATGGACTTCAAAGCCCGGATGGCGCATCTTCATCTTCTGCAGGGCCTCCCCCAGCACCTCCTCCACGATCTCCTCCCTGGTGCGCGTGCTGTCCATGTCTCTGATGCGGGTCATGGCCAGGAGGTTCTCCACGATATTGATCAGCCAGCCGGAATCCTCATGGATATGGCTTACAAGCTGCAGCCGTTCCTCCTGGTTCAGCGTCTCATGGTTCTCCAGATAGAGGAGGCTGTTGCCCATGATGCCGGACAACGGGGTGCGCAGGTCGTGGGAGACGGCGCGCATGAGGCTTTCGTGGATTTTTTCCAACGCTGTTTCCTGCGACATGCGCTCCGCCCGGGCCCTTTCGGCCCTCCGGCTGACGTACCTTGAGGCCAGGATGCCCCCTGCGGCGGCCGCGGCGCAGAGCGCTGTGCATAAGCCTCTGCGGGCCGAATGCTCCATGTGATGTAATGAATCCAGTTGTTTTTTACGCATGATATGCCCTTTCCTTATTTTGCTTATTTGAAACAGTGCTTGAATCCTGTCTGGTTATTATTATATAATTTTTGACTACAGGAGGCAAGACAATAGGCATAAAGATATTGTTAAGAAGTTGTAGTCGTCGGGATGCGGGAATACCATTTCTTAAAATTTCGTTATAGGCTTGCGCATGCCCGTCCCCGTGGAGTACAATGTTGAGGCATGGGGAGATTGCGGAGAAAGGCAGCGAAGAGATGAGAGAGCGGGAGGCTTTTCTGGATAGATTGAGGGTGGCGGCTACCCTTGCGGTGGTGATGCTCCATACGGCCACCGGGGTCATGGATGCCACGGACATGAGCCTGTACCCTGAGGAGGACAGGGTATTCCTGGCGGCCATGGATCTGGTGTGCTGGTGCGTGCCGGTATTCCTGGTGATATCGGGATATCTGTTCCTGAACCCCGAGCGGGAGCTTGGGATGGGGAGGATGCTGACGAAATACTGCAGGCGCATCGTGCTGGCCCTGTTCCTGTTCGGGGTGCCTTACGGATGCCTGGAGCTGGCGGCGGAGGAGGGGAGCTTTCGCTTCGGCATGCTGGGGGAGGCTTTCGTGAGGGTGCTCCGGGGGCAGAGCTGGTCCCATATGTGGTATCTGTACCTGATACTGCTCCTGTATGCCGTGACGCCGCTGCTGAAGCGGGTGCTCGGGGCCGTTCCCCGGTGGGCGGTGGGCGGGGCGGCGCTGGCGCTCCTTTTGGGCTGCTCGCTGCTGCCGTACTATCAGGAGCTGTCGGGAGCGGGAGGCCTGGCCCTGCCGGGTGACGGCATCTATTTCTTCTATTACATATGCGGATATCTGTTTGCCACGGGGGAGCGGGGCAGGCTGGAGAGGGCGGTGGAGAGGGGGATCCTGCCCGGCCTGGCGCTCCTGCTGTCCGCCGGGATGGCCGCCAGCCGCCTGTGGGGGGACTATGCCCTGCAGATGGCCTATAACTATCCCTTCACTGTCCTGCTGGCGCTTCTGCTGTTCGCCTGGGGAATGGGCGCGGAGGGGAGGCGGGGCCGGGGGAGAGGGCATGGATCCAGCCCCTTCTGGAGACAGGCCGCCGGGCTGAGCTTTACGGTGTACCTCATCCACCCGGTGTTCCTGAACATGGCTTATAAGTTCTTCCATGTGACGCCCCTGTCCTGCGCGGCTCTGCTGTATCCCCGGCTGCCCGTCCCCCTTTCCCTGTGCCTTTTCCTGCTGCTCTTCTTCGGGGGCACGGCCCTGCTCTCAGCGGCCTTTGCCTGGATGCTGTACCGGATAGGGCCCCTCAGGAAATACGTCCTGTGAGCGCTACGAAGCGCGCTGCCAGCGCCCTGCCGCCCCGCAGGGCAGCACAAGGCCGTTTGCGGATACGGGCAGGCCGACTTCCTGTGCCTCCACCTGGCCGCCCC
>CAMTBF010000373.1 GCA_947068385.1 uncultured Lachnospiraceae bacterium | reverse complement strand
TGGTCACGCCCTCCACCTGGCGGTTCAGCACCTGGATGGCAGGCTCCGCCTTTACTATATAGTAGCCTATCAGCATGCCGATGGGCACCAGCAGCCATTTCCAGGCCTCCGAGGCGATCTCATTCCCCAGAAGGGAGCCCAGCGGCGCGAAGCCTACATTGACGCCGCAGAGGAACAGCACCAGCCCCACATATGTATAGGCAAAGCCCACAGTGATCCGCTTCACCTGCCTGCGGGGATACCTGTGGCTCAGCCACTGGAACAGGGCGAACACCCCGGCCACAGGAATCAGGGATATCAGCACCTCCTTCACGTAGGAGGGCATATTGAACAGAAACTCCTTCACCACATCCTGGGTGGTGCTCACATCGGCCACGGAGGATGCACTGTACGCCGTCTCCCCGGGGCTGAAGAACATCCCCAGAATCAATACCGCCAGGATAGGGCCTACGCTGGACAGGGCCACCAGACCGAAGCTGTCGCTGGAGGCATTTTTGTCGCCGCGGACGGAAGCGAGACCTACGCCCATTGCCATGATGAAAGGAACCGTCATGGGGCCGGTGGTCACGCCGCCGGAGTCAAAGGCCACCGCCAGGAAATCCCTGGAAACCAAAAAGGATATGCCGATCAATACGGTATACAATATAATCAATATCGTAGAAAGGTTGATCTGGAACAAGATTCGCAGGATGGCCACTGCCAGGAAGATTCCCACCCCAACGGCCACCGTGAGGATCAGCGTCAGGTTGGGGATAGCGGGCACCTGCTCCGCCAGCACCTGGAGATCCGGCTCGGAGATGGTGATGATGGCTCCCATGGAAAACCCTATGAGGAATACCAGAGGGATGCGCCGGGTCTTGGAAATCTGGACGCCGATGCCTTCCCCCAGGGGCGTCATGGACATCTCCGCCCCCAGCTGGAAGAATCCCATCCCCACCACCAGCAGGATGGCTCCCACCAAAAACATCACCATGGTTCCCAAATCCACCGGAACCAGCAGGATGCTGAGCAACAAGACGATTCCCGTGATGGGCAGCACCGCGGAAACCGATTCCAGTATCTTTTCTTTCAGCTTTTGATTCACATGACCACCTCTTTATTTCTATATTTTGCCGATAAACGCTATTCTTTGCTCTCTGTGGCGATAATGTTGCTGCCGTATACGTCCCGGAGCAGCACCTCTCCGATGGACACAGGGAGCCTGGCCACATGGGCGTTGATTCTAGCCATGCAGTCCATGACCTTTGCTTTCGGGATGGGCCTGTCGGTCTTTACGGACAGGATTTCCCCGTTGTCGCAGCGCATGGTGCTGGTCACCGTCCGCTGGGGACGACGCACCTCCGCCTCGGCGTAGGCTGCGCCCCGCTTACAGGTATTGCCGCTTATAGATTTGATTTCCTCCCCCTCCAGCTCCACGGAAAGGGAGCAGCCCATGGGACATATGATGCATGTCATCTCTCGCTTTGTCATTGTATGCGCTCCTTTCAGCGTTGCGCTCCTTTCAGCGTATGCGCTCCTTTCAGCCCAGCTCCTCCAGCTCCAGCCGCAGTTCGGTCGCCCCCTCCAGCTGGACAGCTTTTAACGGCAGGCTCTCCATCTCTCCCGGCGCTGCCTTTGGCCTGCGGACAGAGTGAATGATTTTGCCGTCGGATATGAGATTAATCTTCACATTCCGGTATCTGTCCGCCACCCGGAAGAACAGCGTGATGTCTTTTCGCTTTGTTATCCTCTGGGGAACGGTGTAGCGTATTCTCCCATCCGTTATGACAGGGATGTCACATTCCTGCCCTGTCTCCTCCCGAAGGAATGCCGCAGCGCTCTTTCCGGCGATGGCGGCTTCCTCGGACACGAAGTCCACCAGGTCATGCACATGGAGCACATTGCCGCAGGAGAAGATGCCTTTTACGGAGGTCTGTCTGTCCTGGTCCACCACAGCGCCGCCTGTGACAGCGTCCATCTGCACTCCCGCCTGGAGGGACAGCTCATTCTCCGGAATCAGGCCTACGGACAGCAGCAAGGTATCGCAGGGGATGTACTCCCTCGTCTGGGCAATGGGGCGGCGGTTCTCGTCCACTTTTGCTATGGTCACGCCCTCCAGCCTTTTGCTGCCGTGGATCTCCACCACCGTATGGCTCAGCTTTAAGGGGATGTCAAAGTCGTTCAGGCACTGCTCTATGTTCCTGGCAAGCCCCCCGGAATAGGGCATCAGCTCGCAGACGGCCTTTACCTTCGCACCCTCCAGGGTCATGCGCCTGGCCATGATCAGGCCGATGTCCCCGGAGCCCAGGATGACTACGCTCCTGCCGGGAAGATATCCTTTGCGGTTCACCAGCTTCTGGGCCGTGCCTGCGCTGTAGATGCCCGCCGGGCGGGTGCCCGGGATGTTCAGGGCCCCTCTGGGCCGCTCCCTGCAGCCCATGGCCAGGATGATGGCCCTGGCCTCTATGGTGAAGATGCCCTCCTCCTCGTTGGTGGCCGTAATCACCCTGTCAGGGGTCACGGACAGCACCATGGTATTCAATTTCACGGGAATGCCCAGCTCCTGCACCTGGGCTTCATATCTCCAGGCGTACTCCGGGCCGGTCAGCTCCTCCCCGAAGCGGTGCAGGCCGAAGCCGTTGTGGATGCACTGCTGCAGGATGCCGCCCAGCTTCCCGTCCCGCTCCAGAATC
This sequence comes from uncultured Lachnospiraceae bacterium, assembly GCA_947068385.1. GTDB lineage: Bacteria > Bacillota > Clostridia > Lachnospirales > Lachnospiraceae > Acetatifactor. Next base: position 1,508 of record CAMTBF010000373.1, on the reverse strand, counting down.
AAGATGTCCCTGATGCCGCTCTCATACGCGGCCACTGCCGCGCTCATCCCGGCAGGGCCGCCTCCTATGATAACCAGATCCGTCATTTCGCTTTCGTCTCCTTTGCCGCTGCTGTGCCGTTTTGTATTATTATTTTGTCTTTCCAACGTCGATTTCAGAGCCTTTGCCGGACTTGGTGATCTCCTCATAGGGGATGCCCAGCTCCCGGGACAGAATCTCCATGAGGTAGGGCATGCAGAATCCCCCCTGGCACCTTCCCATCTGGGCCCTGGTGCGGCGCTTGATGCCGTCCAGGTCGCGGGCCGGCGGGTTCTGGCGGATTGCTGCCACGATTTCGCCCTCCGTCACGGTCTCACAGCGGCAGACGACCCTGCCATAGGCGCTGTCCCGGCGTATCATTTCGTTCTTCTCCTCCACGGTAGCGTTGCGGAAGGCGTACACAGGCTTGCGGATGGGCTGATAGTCCTCTTTCCGGTTCAGGGCAAGCCCCTGGGCCGCCAGCATGTCCGCCACATACTCCGCGATAGCGGGGGCGGCCGTGAGCCCCGGGGACTCGATTCCCGCCACGTTGACGAAGCCGGGATGGGGGGAGTCGATGATGAAGTCCCCCGTATTCCCTGCGGCACGCAGTCCCGTGAAGGAGGTGATGACCTTGCGCAGGGGCAGGTCTTTCAGGTTCTCCCTGGCCCTGGCCATAATCTGGTCCAGGCCCTCCTGGGTGGTGGCTTTATCCTCCTTGTCCTCTCCGTCTACGGAGGTGGGCCCCAGGAGCAGGTTTCCGTCCACCGTAGGGGTGATCAGGATGCCCTTGCCCTTTTTGGAGGGGGTTCGGAAGATAGTGTGGGACACCAGGCCACCGCATTCCCTGTCCAGCAGCAGGTATTCGCCCCGGCGGGGGTGAATCCGGATAGAGTCGTCCCCGGCCAGCCTGGCGATTTCGTCAGCGTAGATTCCGGCGGCGTTCACCACGTACCGGGCGCGGACGCTGCGGGGTGCCGGCGGCTCTGCAATGGCAGGCATGCTGTCGTCTTCCTGGCAGGCGCCGGGAAAGATTACGTAATGATCTTCCTGTTTTTCGATACGCCGTACCTCAAAGTCCAGGAACAGCTCCGCGCCATTGTCCATGGCGTTGCCCACGGCGGCGATGGCCAGCTCATTGGGGCAGACGATTCCGGCCGTGGGCGCATGGAGGGCGCAGGTCACTGCCTCAGACAGGCCAGGCTCCAGCTTTCTTGCTTCTTCTCCATCTATGATCCGCAGCTCCTCCACGCCGTTCTTTATGCCCCTGGCATAAAGCATTTCGATGGTCTGCCTGTCCTCATCCCCGAAGCCTATGACCATGGAGCCGTTCCTGCGGTAGGGCACGCCCAGCTCTCCCGTCAACTGCTCCATCATCCGGGAGCCCCGGACGTTCAGCTTCGCTTTCAGGCTCCCCTCCTCGGCATCATATCCCGCGTGGGCGATGCCGGAGTTGGCCCGGGTAGCGCCCATGGCCACATCGTGCTCCT
>CAMTBF010000372.1 GCA_947068385.1 uncultured Lachnospiraceae bacterium | reverse complement strand
TTCTTGATGACGCAATTATTGCCTATATAGCTCTTCTTGAACACTACGGAGCCCTCCACGGTGCCGTTGACGATGCAGCCGCTGGATATCAGGCTGTTATGCACGCGGGCCCCCATATTGTACTTCGCCGGGGCCAGGTCGTCCACCTTGGAGTAGACGTCCGGGTACTGCTTGAAGAAATACCCCCTCACCTCGGGCTTCAGGAAGTCCATGTTGGTGGCGTAGTAGTCCTCCACGGAGGCGATGTTCCTCCAGTAGTCCCGTATCTTGTAGCCGTAGATCCGCTTCACGTCCTTGTAGCGGATCAGGATGTCCCTGACGAAGTCGTACCTGTCCTCCTCGTTGCACTTCTCCACCATCTCTATGAGCTGGCGCCTGCGGAGGATGTAGATGCCGCAGGAGATGACCCTGGACTTGGCCTGCAGGGGCTTCTCCTCGAACTCCTCGATGCGGCTCTCCTCGTTCATGCGGATGGTCCCGAAGCGCTCCAGGTCTGCGTTAGGCCCCATGTCCCGGCAGACTACCGTGATGTCCGCCCGCCTCTCGATGTGGTATTCCATGACCTTGCCGTAGTCCATCTTGTACACGCCGTCCCCGGAGGCTATCAGCACATAGGGCTCATGGCTGCTCCTGAGGAAATCCAGGTTCTGGTAGATGGCGTCCGCCGTGCCCCTGTACCAGTTGCTGTTCTGGGCCGTGACCGCGGGGGTGAACACGTACAGGCCCCCCTGCTTGCGCCCGAAGTCCCACCATTTGGAGGAGCTCAGGTGCTCGTGCAGGCTGCTGGCGTTGTACTGGGTCAGCACCGCCACCTTCTGGATGTGGGAGTTGGACATGTTGCTCAGGGTAAAGTCGATGCTGCGGTAGCTCCCCGCGATGGGCATGGCGCATACGGCGCGCTTGTAGGACAGCTCCTGCATCCTGCGGTTGTTGCCGCCGGCTAAAATGATTCCGATCGCCCTCATTGCTGTTCACCTGCCTTAATCAAAGTTTTGCCGCCCGGCAGACAGAAGCCCTCATAATCCAGGCCTGTGGTGACGCCGAAGATGACCGCGTTCTTTCCCACGGTGATGCCGTTGGGGACCACGCTGCGCTCCCCTATGGTCACAATGTCGTGATTGTAGATATGAGGGGCGATCTCATTTTCCACCGACTCTCCCACGCCCAGCCGCACATGGTCCCCTATCCGCACCTCCTCGTCCACGATGGCCTTGTTCAGCTCGCAATGGTTCCCTATCTGGGTCTGGTTCATGATGATGGAATCCCGCACTACGGTGCCTTTTCCTATGGTGACCCCGCAGCCTATGACGGAGTGGTACACCTTCCCGTAGATGTCCGTCCCCTCCCCGATGATGCTGGTCTCCACCACGCTGTCCTCCGAGAAGTACTGCGGGGGCTGGATCTCGCTCTTGGTATATATCTTCCAGTATTCCTCATAGAGGTTGAACACCGGCACGATGTCGATGAGCTCCATGTTGGCCTCCCAGTAGGAGTGCAGGGTGCCCACGTCCTTCCAGTAGCCGTTGAACTCGTAGGCGTAGAGGAACGCGCCCTTCTGGTGGCAGTAGGGGATCACATGCTTGCCGAAGTCCAGCGCGGGCTGCTCCGCCATGGCCACCAGCGCCCTCTTCAGGGTCTTCCAGTTGAAGATGTAGATCCCCATGCTGGCCAGGTTGCTCCTGGGGTTCTTCGGCTTCTCCTCGAAATCGGTGATCCTGCGCTTCTCGTCGGTGACCATGATGCCGAAGCGGCTGGCCTCCTCCGCGGGCACGGGCATGACGGCGATGGTCACGTCCGCGTTGTTCTCCTTATGGAAGTCCAGCATCAGCTCATAGTCCATCTTGTAGATATGGTCTCCGGACAGGATCAATACATAGTCGGGGTGGTAGCGCTCCATGTATTCCATGTTCTGGTAGACGGCGTTGGCCGTGCCCGTGTACCACTCGCTGTTGGAACTCCTCTCATAGGGCGGCAGCACCGTGACCCCGCCTATGTTGCGGTCCAAGTCCCAGGGGATGCCGATCCCGATGTGGGAGTTCAGCCGCAGGGGCTGGTACTGGGTCAGGACGCCCACCGTGTCCACTCCCGAGTTGATGCAGTTGGAGAGCGGGAAGTCGATGATCCGGTACTTCCCCCCGAACGCCACGGCAGGCTTGGCCATCTTGGATGTCAGCACACCCAGCCGACTGCCCTGCCCGCCTGCCAGAAGCATGGCAATCATTTCTTTCTTCACCATAGTTGTCACCTCTGTTTTCGTGCGCTCCGGCGCATATGGAATCAGAAGTTGGCACAATGTCCTTCTGTGCCAATATTATACCCTCCCGTGCGCTGTGGCGCACATGGAATCAGAAGTTGGCACAATGTCCTTCCGTGCCAATATTATATCATACGCCCCGACAAAATGGAATATTTAATGTCAAAATATTTATTTTTTATATTCTTATTTGTGTTGAAAATTAACATATTTATAATGTCGTGCACTATATATTTGTACATATTTTCTAATTTTTCTAATTTATATATGCAATTTGGAAGGACTTTCCGGGCGTCTTCGGAAATCGGATTTCATGTTGATTTTTTTTTGCCCCAGGTGCTATAATAATAATGAAACGAAAATCCAACAAGGAAGTACAGCCTATGTATACAATTGATTTCAACCATCCCTCTTCCCTCTACTTCGTAGGCATCGGCGGCATCAGCATGTCCGGCATGGCACTGCTGCTGCAGGACGCGGGCTTCAGCGTCTGCGGCTCCGACCGCGCCCCCAGCGCCGCCACCGAGATGCTGGAGGCACAGGGGATTACCGTATTCTATGGACAGAGGGCCGAAAATATGACCGAGGCCGGGCGGATCGACTGCGTGGTCTTCACCGCCGCCATCCACCCGGACAATCCGGAATATAAGGAGGCCCACGCCAGGCTCCTCCCCTGCCTCACCAGGGGGCAGCTTCTGGGCCAGATCATGAAGCACTACCAGACCCCCATCGCCATCAGCGGCACCCACGGCAAGACCACCACCACCTCCATGGTGGGCGAGATCCTGCTGGGCGCGGGCCTGGATCCCACCCTGTCCATCGGCGGCGTCCTGAAGGACATCGGCGGCAATATGCGCATCGGCCATTCCGGGTACTTCGTGGCGGAGGCCTGCGAGTACACCAACAGCTTCCTGGACTTCTTCCCGAAAGTGGGCGTCATCCTGAACATCGGGGAGGACCACCTGGACTTCTTCAAGGACCTGGAGGACATCCGCCATTCCTTTCGGCGGTTCGCCCAGCTCCTGCCGGATGACGGCTGCCTCGTCGTCAACGGGGACATCGAGCGGCTGGAGGAGATCACAGAGGGCCTGCGCTGCCGCGTCGTCACCTTTGGAGCGGGCGAGCCCAACGACTATTTCGCCACGGACATCCGCTACGACGGCTTCGGCAACCCCCGCTTCATCCTGCACTGTCCGGGAGGCGCAAAGCGCCCCGTGACTTTAAGCGTGCCCGGCGAGCACAATGTGCTCAATGCCCTGGCGGCCTTCGCGGTGGCGGAGTGCCTGGACATCGACGGCGCTGTGGCGGCAGGGGCTCTCCAGGGCTACAAGGGCACCGACAGGCGCTTCGAGCACAAGGGGACCGTGGGCGGCGTCACCGTCATAGACGACTACGCCCACCATCCCACGGAGATCGAGGCCACCCTGAAGGCCGCCGCGAACTATCCCCACCGGAAGCTCTGGTGCGTGTTCCAGCCCCACACCTACACCCGCACCAAGGCCTATCTGAAGGAGTTCGCCCAGTCTTTGAGCCTGGCGGACGAGGTGGTGCTGGCGGACATCTACGCGGCCAGGGAGACGGATACCCTGGGCGTCCATTCCCAGGACCTGCAGCGGGAGATCCAGGCGCTGGGGCATGCCTGCCATTATTTCCCCAGCTTTGACGAGATAGAGAATTTCCTACTGGAAAATTGCATAAAGGGCGATCTGTTGATAACCATGGGCGCCGGGGACGTGGTAAAAATCGGCGAAAGCCTGCTGGGATCCTAGTTATCCACAGTATCCACAAAAAAGCCGGGGATCCGGACTGTGGATATATCCCATGGGACAGGCCTGTGAAATCCCTGGAATTCCGGAGAGTTGTCCACAGTTTCCACAATTGCCTGAATCCGTTTCCGGGTGCAGGCCCGGGGCCGGTTTGTGGAAATTGTG
>CAMTBF010000371.1 GCA_947068385.1 uncultured Lachnospiraceae bacterium | reverse complement strand
GGCCAATTGTATAATAAGTCATCAACTGCACGAGGTTGACTTGTTTTACAGCGAGCCGACGTGCATATTGAATCAGCTCGATGGAATTTTTACATAATGTTTCAACTCCCACAAGCTCAGCCTGGATATCCTGTTGTATCATATCTCTTTTTTCTTCCATAACATCCTCCCCTATAAGCCGCCAAATTTATGAAACTGTACTTTACTTTTTATATCAGCGAAATGCTGCTTCTGTAATTTGGATTGGTCAGAAAGCATCTGACCAATTACAGCACTTTCACCTTGGTATTTGATGCCAGCATTTTGAAGTCATGCGGCGATAAAATTTGCCGCAGTGTCCATGAATCCTTTCGCCTGTGAGTCAGGTCACAATGAAGAATCGCATTCATATGACAAGTTTTAGTGATTGACAGTATAGATTATACATCCTCCATCTCCAAAAAACAATTGCCTTTCCTAAGGGGATTTTTGTCATGGCTTTCGGCATGCATTTCGCCACATTTGCGGGAGTAGGGATTGGAAGAAGATGTGCATATCTATATTCAGACATGATTAGAGGACAGCTTTTACAAGATGCTGTCCTCTATACATTGACTCATATATCAATTCGCCCAGAACGCTTGCTGCGCCCACACTTTACAGGTGTCCATAAAACCAACTCATAATTTAACGCTGCACCCGCCCGGAGGCATCCCCACCTGCCAGGGTCTCCACCTCTTTGCGGCTCACCAGGTTGAAGTCGCCGGGGATGGTGTGCTTCAGCGCGGAAGCCGCCACGCCGTACTCCAGCGCCGCTTTGAAGTCCTTGCCGTCCAGAAGCCCGCAGATCACGCCACCCGCAAAGGAGTCGCCGCCGCCCACACGGTCAACGATTGGGTGTATGCTGTACTCCTTGGAGTGATAGAATTCTTTCGTGTCCCTGGAGTAGATGCAGGCGGACCAGCCGTTGTCGGAGGCGGAATGGCTCACCCGCAGGGAGGACACGCAGTATTCAAAGTTGTAGTCAGCCACCATCTGCTCGAAGATGGACTTGTACCCGGCCAGCTCCAGGTCGCCGCTGGTGACATCCGTCTTGCCGGGCTTGTAGCCCAGCACCAGCTCCGCGTCCTCCTCGTTGCCGATGCACACGTCCACATACTGCATCAGGTTCTTCATGACCTTCTGGGCCTTCTCAGAGGACCAGAGCTTCTTGCGGAAATTCAAATCCACGGACACCTTCACGCCATGCTTCTTCGCCGCCTTCAGGGCCTCCTCGGTAAGGACAGCCGCCGCGTCGGACACAGCGGGGGTAATGCCGGTGAAATGGAACCAGTCAGCGCCCTGGAAGATTGCATCGAAATCAAAATCTGCCGCCGTGGCGGTGGAAATGGAGGAATGGGCCCTGTCGTAGACCACCTTGGAGGGCCGCATAGAGGAACCGCTCTCCAGGAAGTAGATGCCCAGCCGCTCGCCGCATCTGGCGATATGCTTCGTGCCCACATTGTACTTCCGCAGGGCAGCCACCGCGCACTCGCCGATTTCATTGTCGGGAACCGCCGTGACGAACTCCGCGTCGTGGCCATAATTGGCCAGGGACACTGCCACATTGGCCTCGCCGCCGCCATAGTTGATGTCGAACTCATCCGCCTGGATGAACTTCTCGAAATTGGGGGTGGACAGCCTCAGCATGATCTCACCCATTGTAATCACTTTTGCCATGTCTATCTCCTTTCCATACTTATTTCTGCAGCAGATGCACCGCAAACCCGCCAATCTCCTCTTTCAGGTAGATGGCATTAATCTTGCCGTCCGGACGCAGGATGGGCTCATGGAACTCCGCGCCCAGCACGGTGGTCATATAATTGATGGCACGCTCGATATAGTTGGTGCGGATGGCGATATGGCCGTGAGTCCCTCTGCCATGGGTATTCAGCACCTCCGCAATGGTACCCGCGAAGCTGCCGCCGCTGCCCACCTTCACAGGCAGGCCGAACAGGAATGCCAGGCGATTCACCGTCTTGTCGGCCTCCTCCTTACTCTCCGAATTGATGCCGATATGCACCAGTTCGAAGCCCAGCATGGTCTGGACGGCCTCCCTGGTGAGCTGTTCAATCTTGTCCCACTCTCCCGCGTTGATCAAATCGCCGGGCACCATCCAGGAGCCGCCGCAGGCAATGATTTTGTCAAAATCCAGGTAGGAGGTCAGGTTCTTGGCATTGATGCCGCCGGTAGGCATGAACTTCATGTTCACATAGGGCGCCGCCATGGCTTTAATCTTGGCCAGGCCGCCGGACTGCTCCGCCGGGAAGAACTTCACCACGTCCAGACCCAGCTCGATGGCCTGCTCGATATCGGAGGGGCTGGAGGTACCGGGGGTGATGGGCACGCCCTTCTCGATACAGTACTTCACCGTCCTGGGGTTCAGCCCGGGGCTGACGATGAACTTCGCGCCTGCCGCCACCGCCGCGTCCACCTGCTCCGCGTTCAGCACCGTCCCCGCTCCCACGCACATGTCCGGGAAATGGGTGGTCATGGTCTTAATGGCCTCCGCAGCCGCGTCCGTGCGGAAGGTGACCTCCGCGCAGGGAAGCCCGCCCGCGCAAAGGGCCTTTGCCAGGGGCAGCGCGTCCTCCGCCCTGTCAATCTTCACGACGGGCACGATGCCGATTTTGCTGATTTGCTCTAATACTGCGTTCATTTTCCCTCTTTTCCGCATGTCTCGCATGCTAATTTGATATGATTTATTGCCAAGCACCTTCCACTTCTCATACAGGATGCAGCAATCCCGCAGCCTGCTATGGACAACTGCCCCGCAGCCCTCCGCAGGCTTCCGGCTGTAGACATCTGCCTGGGTCTGCCCTGCTTTTCCCGCAGGGCCGCTTTCGGATGGCCAAAGCGCTGCCCTGCCACGCACAGCGCGCCAAAGCCCGGAGGTCTCCCCCTTTATGGCTTTGGCGTATATTTTTTAGCTGTTTTACATTTATGCCAGGACTTCCTTCACCGCCTCCGCGATTTTCTCGCACTTGCAGTTCTCAAAGAAGCACTCCTGGAACTTCGCGCCGGAAAGGGCTCCCTTCACCAGCTCCCTGTCCAGGTTCTTTAAGATGGTCACCATGTCCGTGTGGGTCACTTCCTTGACCTTGTCCAGAATCTTCTTGTTGCGCTGCTCGGGTTCCACTCTCTCAGGGGGATATCCGCCGCCACCGGGCGCACAGAACAGTTTCTCAAAGATATACTGGAGGTTCAGCTCGCCGCCCCAGCCGAAGTTCTCGGCGAAAGGCAGAGCCACGCAGTTGCCGTCGTTCACCTGGGAGAACAGGTAGGCGTCCAGCGGGGACTCGATGTGGCCGCAGAGCACCTTAGGGAAAGAGTTGCAGGCCAGCATGGCGCCCTCTCCGGTGCCGCAGCCTGTAATGACATAATCAGCCGCCCCGGAATTCAGCAGCACCGCCGCCAGGATACCGTTCTGGACATAGGTCAGGGAATTGGGATCCTCCGCGCCGCACATGCCGTAATTGTACACCTCATGCCCCATGGGCTCCACCACCTTCTTCAAAGTGGCGCAGATAAGCTCGTTCTTAGCCGCCTGGCTGTTTTCGTTGATCAATGCAATCTTCATAGAACCCTCCTTCACGTAACTATTAGCAACTTGGTGCAAAACAAAGCGCAAAAGTCGCGCTTGAAGAATGCCCGCACTTTGGGCATTCTTCTGTGTGAGATTGGCTTGCAAAGCGAACTTGTTCGCTTGCAGGCCTAGAAGTTCTTAGGCCGCGTCCTTTGCGGCCTTAGAACTTCTTCTCACACTTTACTCTGGCTGCTTGCCGATGTAGGCCAGGATGCCGCCGTCCACGTACAGGATGTGGCCGTTCACCGCATTGGAGGCCTCGGATGCCAGGAACACGGCGGGGCCGGTGAGCTCCTCGGGCTTCAGCCACCTGTTGGCAGGGGTCTTGGCACAGATGAACTGATCGAAAGGATGCCTGCTGCCGTCCGGCTGCACTTCCCGCAATGGCGCGGTCTGGGGGGTCTCGATATAGCCCGGTCCGAGGCCGTTGCACTGGATGTTGTACTGGCCGTACTCGGAGCAGATGTTCCGGGTCAGCATCTTAAGTCCCCCCTTGGCGGAAGCGTAAGCCGCTACGGTCTCCCGGCCAAGCTCGGACATCATGGAGCAGATGTTGATGATCTTGCCGTGGCCCTTCTTGATCATGG
>CAMTBF010000370.1 GCA_947068385.1 uncultured Lachnospiraceae bacterium | reverse complement strand
GTGTACGTGCAGGATATGAGCACGGTGTACATCACGGAATAGAGTGTGGGCTTTGGGGCTGCGGCGCTACTGCCGCAGGCGACAATTTGTAAAAAAAGGGACGGGCGGGGCAGCCTCGATAGAGGCAACCCCAATTGGGGCATCCGCAGTCGTGGCATCTGCCGATTTGGGGAGCCCGCCTGTCCCGGGAATGAAAAGGAGGCGGCAGCGTGAAATATCTGGGTAAGAAAACCATCACTCTCATTATGACATTGTTCCTGGTTTCCGTTGCCGCTTTCCTTGCGTTCCAGATCATCCCCGGGGACGTGGTCATGTCCATCCTGGGGACGGAAGCCACTCCCGAGAGGGAGGAGCAGCTTCGGGAAGAGCTGGGATTAGGCGACCCGCCGGCAGTCCGGTACTTTAACTGGATGTCGGGGGTGGCGAAAGGCGATTTCGGAGTCAGCTACCGCTATTCCAAGAATATGAACGAGATGATGCCTGTGTCGGAGCTGATTGGGGACAAGCTTCCCGTGACGCTGTGGCTGGCGGGGCTGGCGATTATATTGATCATACTGGTGTCCATCCCCCTGGGGGTGCTCTGGGCCAGGAGCGGCAGCCGTCTGCTGGACGCGGTGCTGGGGGTAGTGACCCAGGCCACCATGGCGGTGCCCTCTTTCTTTCTGGGCATCCTGGTGACATTTGTGTTCGGAATCGTCCTGAAGCTTTTCGCGCCCGGCGGCTATGTCAGCTATGAGGAGGACTTCGCGGGCTTTCTCGGATACCTGCTGTTCCCGGCGCTGTCCATCGCGCTGCCGAAAATCGCAATGACGGCAAGGTTTCTGCGCAATTCCATGCTGACGGAGGTAAACACGGACTATGTGCGTACGGCCTACAGCAAGGGCTGCACCAAGAGGCGGGTCATGTATGTCCATGTGCTGCGCAACGCCATGATGCCCGTGGTCACGTTCTTAGGGATGATTGTGGCGGAGATTGTGGCCGGCAGCATCGTGATTGAGCAGGTGTTCAGCCTGCCCGGCATCGGGAGGCTGCTGATCAGCGCCATCTCCACCAGGGATTTCCCGGTGGTGCAGATATTGATTCTGTACATCACCTTTGTGGTGATTGTGGTATACTATATAGTGGACGTGATCTATCGGCTTATCGACCCGCGCATCAGCGTGAAGTAGTGGGAGAGCGCCAGACCTGGCAATCCGCTGTCAAAGGGCAAATATGAATGGATATGCGCTCCAAAGCGCGTTAGGGGTATAGATATGGGAAAGTCCTTTCAGGATATGGAAGAAGAGCATTTCGCGAAAAAAGAGCATGCCACAGAAGAGATGCAATCCGGTACAAACGGTGCAAAATGGAAAAAGACCGTTTCATGGATGAAAAATATCCCATGGAATAAATATCTGGTGGCGGGCCTGATTATGACAGGCCTTGCGGTGCTGCTTGGCCTCCTGGGGCTGTTCTGGACTCCCTACAGCACTACGGCTATGTCGGCATCCGAAAAGTTCGTGCCGCCCTCCCTGCGCCACATTTTCGGCACCGACAATTTCGGCCGGGACATCTTCTCCAGGGTCATGAAAGGATTGGGCACCACCATCGGCATCAGCAGCCTGGTAGTGCTCTTTTCCGGTTCCGCGGGCATCCTCCTGGGGGCTTTCACAGGGTATTTCGGCGGTATCGTGGACGAAATCGTCATGAGGGTCACGGATGCGGTCAACGGATTCCCAAGCATCCTCCTGACCCTGGTCATCATCAGCCTCCTGGGCAGCGGCAGACAGAATGTGATTATTTCCTTAGGGATAGTGTTCGTGCCCAGCTATGTGCGGATCGTGCGCAGCGAATACCTTAAGCTGCGGGACGCGGACTATATCAGGCGGGCCCGGCTCCTGGGCGTGAAGAATCTCCGCATCCTGTTCGTCCACATCCTGCCCAACATCTTCTCCGTGTTCTGGGTGTCCGTGATGATTGGCTTCAACAACGCCATCCTGGCCGAATCCGGCATGAGCTACCTAGGGATCGGCGTGCAGCCCCCGGAGGCCAGCCTGGGCAACATGCTCTCGGATGCCCAGGGCTATCTCCAGGCCGCGCCCTGGTACGCCCTCTGCGTAGGTCTGTCCATCGTCTGGGTGGTGCTGGGGTTCTCCCTGTTTGGCGAGGGGATACGCAGGGGGAAGGACGGGGAGTGAAAAAGGAGCGGAAAAGCGCGGGAAGCGTTTTTACATAAATAAAAGAACACTTTTAAGGACAGGAGGTTGGGCCAGAGCCCATGCAGGCGGCATCAGGGGCCCGGTAAACGGAAAATGAAGAAGATTCAGACGAAAATCATGATTTTGGTAGTGCTTGCCACGATGGGAGTCTCTCTGGTGAACTTGCTGCTGGGCACGGTGATCACCCGGAACTCCACCCTGACGGCCCTGGAGAAGACTGTGGGCGAGACCACGAAGCTGGCGGCTCTGGCGGCCCAGAACATGATTTCCACCTATACCGTCACCATCTCGGAGGTGGCCTCATCCCCTATCCTCTCGGATCCGGAGACCCCGGTCGAGGAAAAGCAGGCGTTCCTGCAGACCAAGGTGGACGCCTATTACATGCAGTTCGCGGGCATGGCGGACGCAGAGGGCTATGACCCGGTCCATGATACAGATGTCTCGGCGGAGCCTTTCTTCCAGGCGGCGCTTCGGGGACAGGGCTATATGTCCACCCCCTATATGGAGGACGGGGACATGTACCTGGTGGTATCCGCGCCAGTGCTGTCCGGTGACAGCGTGATGGGCGTGGTCTATTTTGGCTGCGACACCAATATCCTGCAGTCCATCATAGACGGCATACAGATCGGCGAGGACGCCGATGCCTACATACTGGACAAGGAGGGCACCACCATCGCCGCCCTGGAGATAGAAGAGGTGCTGAGCCAGGAGAACCTGCTGCAGGAGATGGCGCAGAATCCGGAGGACAGCTATGTCCAGGAGCTGGGCGCCATAGAGAGGAAGATGATCGCGGGGGAGAGCGGCGTGGGGAGATACACCTATACCGAGGACGGCACGGACTACATCCAGGGCTATGCCCCCATCCCCGGCACGGACGGCTGGAGCGTGGCCGTGACCATCAGCGAGGATGAATTCATGCATTCCGCCTATGTGGGCAACAATATCCAGATGGCGGTCAGCCTGGCCCTGTGCCTGGTGGTGATCCTGATTTCGGCTGTCGTGTGCCGCTCCATCGCAGGGCCCATCGTGAAATGCGCCACGCGCCTGCACGCCCTCTCCCAGGGCGACTTAAAGAGCCCCATCCCCCAGGGAAAGGGCAGGGACGAGACCAGCGTGCTGGCGGATTCCACCGCCCACCTGGTGCAGAATTTCAGGGTCATCCTGGAGGAAATCGGCGCGGTGCTGGGCAGCATCGCAAACGGCGACCTGACCAGGGATGGGGGCAGCGCCCAGTACCCCGGGGACTTTAAGGCCCTCCAGGACGACCTGCGGACCATCAGCGAGAAGCTGAACCAGACCCTGGGAGGCATAGCGGCGGCCACGGCCCGGGTGTCCAGCGGCTCCGCCCAGGTGGCTTCCTCCGGCATGGCCCTCTCCCAGGGGGCTACCGAGCAGGCCAGCGCCGTGGAGGAGCTTTCCGCCACCCTGGAGGACATGGACAGGGACGCGAAAGAGACGGCCCGGCTGGCGGAAGAGACCAGGAACGCGGTCCGGGGCGCGGAGGAAAAGCTCCAGGAGAGCAGCAGCCAGATCCAGGACCTGAACCAGGCCATGGAGTCCATCACCGCCTCCTCCAATGAGATCAAGCGCATCATAGACACCATCGAGGACATTGCCCTCCAGACCAACATCCTGGCCCTGAACGCCTCCGTGGAGGCCGCAAGGGCCGGGGAGGCGGGCAAGGGCTTCGCGGTGGTGGCCAATGAGGTGCGGGAGCTGGCCACCAAATCCGACGAGGCCACCAAGGCCACCATGGAGATGATACGCCGCTCCATCCAGGCCGTGGGCAGCGGCAGCGAAGCTGTGGCCAATGTCACCGCCTCCGTGACCGACGTGGTGGTGCTGGCGGGCCAGGCGGCAGGGCAGATGGAGGTGATGGCCCAGGCCGTGGAGCGGCAGACCGGCTCCATCAACCAGGTCAGCGTGGCCGTGGGCCAGATTTCCGAGGTGGTGCAGTCCAATTCCGCCACGGCCCAGGAGAGCGCGGCCACCAGCGAGGAGCTCTCC
>CAMTBF010000369.1 GCA_947068385.1 uncultured Lachnospiraceae bacterium | reverse complement strand
TTCCACATGTTGATCTCATTGGCTCCGTGGGGGCCGATATGTAGCAGGTGCTCCTGGAAGATCTCCTCCGTGATCCAGTCGTCGGGCATGGGCGTGCCCTCGAAGCTGTTCTCATAATCCAGGGGCGTGCGGTAGGGCGTATGGGGATCCCAGTAGTGCACATGCATCATCCAGTTGTCCTCTTTCCCGTTGCGCTCCAGCCATTCCAGCACCTTGGGCGTCACCATGTCCGCCGATTCATGGCCTCTCCTGCCCACATTGACGCACTCGTTGAAGCCCGCGTTGAACCACCAGGCGCTGTGGCGCTCCGCAAAGGTGGAGAAGGATACCGTGTGCATCCCCGCCCTGCGGAACTGCATGAACAATCCGTTCTCGGACAGCTCGTCCGTGAAGCTCCTGCTCCTGCCCTGGAGGCGCATGTCCGCCGCGGTCCCGCCGTGCCCTACTACGCCGTTGTGGATGCCGTACTGTCCGCTGATCATGGACGCCCGGGACGGCAGGCAGGGCGCGTTGGGGCAGTAATAGTCGTCGAACCGCACGCCCTCCTGGGCGATGGCGTCTATCACAGGCGTGGTGTTCCTGCTGTAGCCGTAGCAGCCCATGTGGTCGGCCCGCAGGGTGTCGATGTCGATCATGATTACTCTCATTTTGTTTCCCTCCTTCATTTCAGCCCGGGTCTGGGGCGACGCCACGGGCCGGATGTGAATATAATTATGTATCTGAAGTATGTCTGCTTATCATAAAGCATAGCATGATCCGGCCTGCAATTCAACCTATAAATCCCCGTGCAAGCCTGGCCGGGCGAAGGGCTGGCTCAAATTATTATACATTTTTTCATGCATAATCCCATGCCATATTCATCCAATTTCATTTATTCCTTATTTTTTTACGGAATCCATTGACATTTTATGCATAAAGTGCTAGTATCTGTCCATTGGCTCCACACAGGGGGCCGATAAATACATATCGGGAGGATATTATTTATGAAGAAATGGATTGCGTTATTGCTGGCTTCCGCCATGGTACTGTCCATGGTCGGCTGCGGCAGCGAGCCGCAGGCGAGCAAGGAGCAGGAGAGCCAGACGGAGGAGAGCAGCGAAGCTCAGGAAAGCAGCGAAGCCGAAGAGAGCAGCCAGGCGGACAGCGCCGAGGCCGACCAGGGCAGCGCAGGCGAGAGCGAGGCAGGCGAGGAGAGCGGCGCAGATGCCCCCCCTGCTTCCGAGGCGGGGAGCTTTACCACCGCCGTGGAGGGGAAGCTTATCATGGCCACCAATGCGGCCTTCCCGCCCTATGAGTACGTGGAGGGCGGCGAGATCGCCGGCATCGATGCGGAGATCGCGGCGGCCATCGCCGGGAAGCTTGGCCTGGAGCTGCAGATTGATGACATGGAGTTCGATTCCATCACGGAGGCCGTCAAGAGCGGCAAGGCAGATATGGGACTGGCTGGCATGACCGTCACCCCTGACCGCCAGGAAGAGGTGGACTTCACCGTCAGCTATGCCACCGGCGTACAGGTGGTCATCGTCACCGAGGACAGCGCCATCGCCAGCGTGGACGACCTCTTTGCGGAGGGCGCGAGCCATGTGGTAGGCGTGCAGCGCAACACCACAGGCGACCTCTACACCACCGATGACATCGAGAAGAAGGGATTGGGCACCATCGACCGCTACAGCAAGGGCGCCGAGGCCGTCCAGGCGCTGAAGACCGGCAAGGTGGACTGCGTGGTCATCGACAACGAGCCCGCCAAGGCTTTCGTGGCCGAGGTTGACGGTCTGAAGATCCTGGAGACCGAGTATGTCACCGAGGATTACGCGGCAGCCATGAGCAAGGACAACAAGGCGCTGTACGATGCCGTCAATACCGCTCTGCAGGAGCTGATCGCCGACGGCACCATCAAGGGCATCATCGACAAGTACATCACCGCCGAGTAAAGAACTGTCTTACGGCAGTTCCTAATCGACAGTCCCCTCCAAAAGGGCTGTCTGCAGGGACTCAGGAAACTGGGTCCCGCGTTTTTATGAACAAAAAGGAGAATCCCCCATGAAACCATCCGCTTCACAGACCTGGCCCCTGGAGGCGCCGGACTGGATCCTGAACGGCCCCGAGTGGCTGAATGACCTGGGCTATGACTTTTATAAGAGCTTCGTCTTCGACGACCGTTACCAGATGTACATAAAGGGCCTGGGCAACACCCTGCTGCTGACCCTGCTGGCCTTGCTGATCGGCGTGGCGCTGGGCGTGGTCATCTCCCTAATCCGGGTGTCCTGGGACAAGAACCACACCGAGATGCAGGGGCCGGGGCGATTTTTCCTGGGCTTCTTCAACGCGCTGGCAAAGGTCTACCTCACCGTCATCCGGGGCACCCCCGCGGTTGTGCAGCTGATGATCATGTACTTCGTCATCTTCGCCTCCAGCCGCAACAAGGTCATGGTGGCGGCGCTGTCCTTCGGCATCAATTCCGGGGCCTATGTGGCGGAGATCATCCGGGGCGGCATCATGTCCATCGACGGGGGACAGATGGAGGCAGGCAGGAGCCTGGGCTTCGGCTATGTGGCCACCATGCGCTACATCATTTTGCCCCAGGCCTTCAAGGCGGTGCTCCCCACGCTGGCCAACGAGTTCATCGTGCTGCTGAAGGAGACCGCGGTGGCGGGCTACGTGGGCCTCACGGACGTGACCTATGCGGGGAATATCATCGGCGGCAACTGCTACGATTATCTGTTCCCGCTGCTGATGTCCGCTTTGATTTATCTGATACTGGTAATGTTCTTCACCTTCCTGGTGGGGAAGCTGGAAAGGAGGCTGCGGAGCAGTGAGCGCTGATATCATACAGGCAATCAATCTGGAAAAGCATTTCGACGGCGGCGACATTAAGGCCCTGAACGGCGTGAACGCCTCTGTAAAAAAAGGCGAGGTGGTCGTAGTCATCGGCCCCTCAGGCTCCGGGAAATCCACCTTCCTGCGCTGCCTGAACCTGCTGGAGGTGCCCACGGGCGGAGCAGTCTTGTTCGAGGGCGTGGACATCACCGACAAGAAGGCGGACATCAACCTGCATCGGCAGAAGATGGGCATGGTGTTCCAGCACTTTAACCTGTTCCCCCATATGACCATCTTAAAGAATATGACACTGGCCCCCATGAAGCTGCTGCGGAAATCCCAGGCAGAGGCGGAGGAAAAGGCGAAGGCCCTGCTGGAGCGGGTGGGGCTGGGAGACCGGGCCAATGCCTATCCCAGCCAGCTCTCCGGCGGCCAGAAGCAGCGCATCGCCATCGTCCGTGCCCTGTGCATGGATCCGGAGGTCATGCTCTTCGACGAGCCCACCTCCGCTTTGGATCCGGAGATGGTGGGGGAGGTGCTGGAGGTCATGAAGGAGCTGGCCAGGGAGGGCATGACCATGGTGGTGGTCACCCATGAGATGGGCTTCGCCAGGGAGATGGCAGACAGGGTCGTCTTCATGGCCGATGGGAAGATCGTGGAGGAGGGCACGCCGGAGAAAATCTTCTCCTCGCCGGAGCAGGCCAGGACCAGGGAGTTTCTGGCGAAGGTGCTGTAAGCGGGAGGCCGTGCACTATCTGTCTTAGTGCACGGCCTCTGGGTTTTGTGTCTCTGAATCTTGCTTTATTGAAGCTGCTCCTATATGCGCCTTATGAGCTCTCTGAACTCCTTTTACACTGTCTGAAGCCCTGCAAGCAGCTCTACTTCAGTAATATCAAGCCCTGAATATTTTGCAATCTTATCAATCGATAATTCACCATCCTGCAGCATTCTGAGTGCTGTCTCTTTTTTGGCTTCTTCTTTCCCTCTATCTAAAATCGTCCTTGCCTCTGTCTTAAGTAACGCTCCGCTCATCATTCCACCTATCCCTTTCTGCACATTCTCATACTTCTGTGCGATTTCTTTGATTACATCACCGGAAAGTTCTATAATGGTACGTTTGTCAAACGCCCCTATGACCCCCTCCTGTTCCAGTTTATCAAGCCTTTCCAAAATATCCTGATATTCCGCTTTCAGCTCCGACAGCTTTTGCTCATTATCATTATACACCTTAAAGTGCTTTTCATGTGAAAAAATATAAAATGGAATCAACCGCAACAAGCCTTTCGAAAAGATATCGCACAAAGTATATTCCTGCACTTTCATAATTGGCACATCATAATCCATTTCTTCTCCCGTCCGGCCGGTTCCCCATCCGCTGCCTCTCTCGCATGG
>CAMTBF010000368.1 GCA_947068385.1 uncultured Lachnospiraceae bacterium | reverse complement strand
GGCCCTTGCAGCACTGCGGTCATTGAACGGCTGGCAGGGACTTATCAGCTGACCGTATTTTTTTATAATCCGTGTATTACGGATCCGGAGGAATACCAGAGACGGAAAAGTGCACAGCTTGCGTTTCTGAAAAAGTACAACGAAAGCCTTCCCCCAAAGGAGCATGTGGCCTTTCAAGAGGGTCCTTATGGAAGGATGGCATTCCATGGAAGAATAGCGTTCCATGGAAATTGTCAGCAAGTGTAAGGAAAAGAAGGAGACGGGGCATGGAGAACGAGCAGGCAGCGAAGAGCGAGATCAACTACGGAGAGGCATACAGACCGGCGAAGGAAGTATATGTCATCAAGAAGGACGGCAGCAAGGAGGCCTTTAATGTACAGAAGGTGATCAACGCGGTGGCGAAGAGCGCCTACAGGGCATTGGCCAAGTTCACGGAGAAGGAGGAGTGCCTGATCTGCCAGTACATCATCGAGAAGGTGGACGAGCTGGGCATGGACGAAGTCCCGATTCCAGTCATGCACAATATCGTGGAGAGCGCCCTGGAGCAGGTAAAGCCCGTGGTGGCCAAAAGCTACCGGGACTACCGCAACTACAAGCAGGACTTCGTGCGCATGCTGGACGATGTGTACAAGAAGAGCCAGTCCATCATGTACATCGGCGACAAGGAGAACGCCAACACGGACTCCGCGCTGGTGGCCACCAAGCGCAGCCTTGTGTTCAATCAGCTGAACAAGGAGCTGTACCAGAAGTTCTTCATGACCACGGAGGAAATCCAGGCCTGCCGGGACGGCTATATCTATGTCCACGATATGTCCGCCAGGAGGGACACCATGAACTGCTGCCTGTTCGACGTGCAGAACGTGCTGAGCGGCGGCTTCGAGATGGGCAATGTGTGGTATAACGAGCCTAAGTCCCTGGACGTGGCTTTTGACGTCATCGGGGACATCGTGCTCAGCGCCGCCAGCCAGCAGTACGGCGGCTTCACGGTGCCCAGCGTGGACCTGATCCTGGAGCCGTACGCGGAGAAGTCTTATCGGCGTTACATTGAGAAATATGCGCGCCTTGGGATAGAAGCAGGAAAGGCCGAGAAAGAGGCCTACGAGGATGTGGTCAGGGAGTTCGAGCAGGGCTTCCAGGGCTGGGAGTACAAGTTCAACACCGTAGGCAGCAGCAGAGGGGACTATCCGTTCATCACCGTGACGGCGGGAACCGGCACCGGGCGGTTCGCCAAGCTTGCCACCCTGACCATGCTGGAGGTGCGCCGGGGCGGCCAGGGCAAGAAGGAGCATAAGAAGCCGGTGCTTTTCCCGAAAATCGTATTCCTCTATGACGAGAACCTCCACGGCCCGGGAAAGCCTCTGGAGGACGTGTTCGAGGCAGGGGTGCAGTGCTCCGCCAAGACCATGTACCCGGACTGGCTGAGTTTGACGGGCAAGGGCTATGTGGCCAGCATGTACAAGCAGTACGGGCGCATCGTGTCGCCTATGGGATGCCGGGCGTTCTTGTCCCCCTGGTACGAGAGGGGCGGCATGCATCCGGCGGATGAGGCGGACAAGCCTATATTCGTAGGGCGGTTCAACATAGGGGCCGTGTCCCTGCACCTGCCCATGATTCTGGCCAAGTCCCGGAAGGAGAGCCGGGACTTCTATGAGGTGCTGGACTATTATCTGAACCTGATCCGCCAGCTCCATATCCGCACCTATGCCTATCTGGGGGAGATGCGGGCCTCCACCAACCCGCTGGCCTACTGCGAGGGCGGCTTCCTGGGCGGGCATCTGAAGCTTTCGGACAAGATAAAGCCGCTGCTGAAGTCCGCCACCGCCAGCTTCGGCATCACGGCCCTGAACGAGCTCCAGGAGCTGTACAATGGCAAGTCCCTGGTGGAGGACGGGGAGTTCGCCATCGAGGTGCTGGAATATATCAACAAGCGGATCAACGAATTCAAGGAGGCTGACGGCAACCTGTACGCCATCTACGGCACGCCGGCGGAGAACCTGTGCGGCCTGCAGGTGAAGCAGTTCCGCAACAAATACGGCATCGTGGAGGGCGTCTCCGACAGGGAGTACGTGAGCAACAGCTTCCACTGCCATGTGACGGAGGACATTACCCCCATCAGGAAGCAGGATCTGGAGAACCGGTTCTGGGATCTGAGCAATGGCGGGAAGATTCAGTATGTGAAATATCCCATAGATTATAACATCGAAGCGATCAGGACGCTGATCCGCCGGGCCATGGATATGGGCTTCTATGAGGGCGTGAACCTGTCCCTGGCCTACTGCGACGACTGCGGGCACCAGGAGCTGGAGATGGACGTCTGCCCCAAGTGCGGCAGCCGGAACCTGACGAAGATAGACCGGATGAACGGCTATCTGTCCTATTCCCGGGTGCACGGGGACACCAGGCTCAACGAGGCGAAGATGGCGGAGATCGCGGAGAGGAAGAGTATGTAATGAGATATCATAATATAACGACTGATGATATGCTCAATGGCGATGGGCTGCGGGTGGTGCTTTGGCTGGCAGGCTGCAGCCATTGCTGCAGGGGGTGCCAGAATCCCCTTACATGGGATCCGGACGGGGGGCTGCTCTTTGATGAAGCGGCCCGGCAGGAGATTTTCGAACAGCTGGATAAGGACTATATTTCAGGCATCACATTTTCCGGCGGCGACCCCCTGCACCCTGCCAACAGGCTGGACGTAAGGTGCCTGATGGCTGAAATCAGGGAGAGGTACCCGGCCAAGACCATCTGGCTCTACACCGGGGACAGCTGGGAGGACATCCTGCATTATCCGATCATGCAGTACATAGACGTGCTGGTGGACGGGGAGTTCCATGAGGCGGAGAAGGATGTGAAGCTTTTGTGGAAGGGCAGCGCCAATCAGAGGGTGATTGACGTGCAGCGCACGCTGGCTCAGGAGAATCCGCTGGTTCCCGTGCTGCACTGCGGAAATTACGCGCAGGAATATACCATAGCGGAGAAGCCGGGAGAGGTCTGCGGGTGTTGTGACTGAGAGAAATGCTGATGGCTGGAAAAGGACGGGGAGGCATGCATGAAGAGAGTGGCACAGTTTTTTAAGGTGAGCTTTGAGAACTTTGCGGAGGCCGTGAAAGGGGATTTCCCGGAATTCTCGGACACCGATATACAGGAAATCTATGATAAAATCCTGCTTCCCAAGCGGGCGACCAGGGGAAGCGCCGGGTATGATTTCTTTGCGCCGTTTTCCTTTACCCTTGCGCCGGGTGAGACCGTTAAGATTCCTACGGGAATCCGTGCAAGGATAGACGAGGACTGGGTGCTGAAGATTTACCCCAGGAGCGGGCTGGGCTTCAAGTATCGCCTGCAGATGAACAATACGGTGGGAATCATCGACAGCGATTATTTCAACTCCGACAATGAGGGGCACATCTTCATCAAGATGACCAATGACACCAACGAGGGCAGGACGGTGGAGGTGCCCCAGGGCACGGGCTTCGCCCAGGGGATCTTCATCGAGTACGGAATCACCGTGGACGACCAGGCGGAAGGCGTGCGCAACGGCGGGCTGGGGAGCACCACGAAGTAAAAGCCCGTAGATATGCTGTTACCGGAATGGAAACATGCCATTTCCGCCTCGGCGCTTCCCAAAAGCGCAGGAATGTAGTATCATGGAGCAAATGGAAGAAGAGCATTCCAAGAGAAATGCATTCCGAAAAAAGTGTTCCAAAGGAGGAGAACGGATATGGCATGGAACGAGAACATTAAAATACAGCGCGAGAAAAACAGCCTCACCCAACAGCAGCTGGCCGACAGGCTCTATGTCTCCAGGCAGACCGTATGCAGGTGGGAGAGCGGCTCCAGATGCCCGGATTTGGGCATGACTAAGAGAATAGCGCAGGTATTCGGAATCACGGTAGATGAGCTTTTGTCAGAGGGAAACGCAGAAAGCGGTTCCGATAATGACAGGTTCCCTTATCCAGCGAAAATCCTGGCCCTGGAAAAGCAGCAGGCGCAGGGAAAGAAGGTGCGGGAGATGATACAGGCTACGGCAGCGATATGCGTAGGCGTAGACTTTCTGACTATGGGAGCATACGACATGCAGGTTCCCCCATGGATTCGGGGACTGGTGACATGCATTGAGGTAATGCTGTTCGGCGCGTACCTCATAGTTTCCAGAAGGATGCGGAAGTAAAGAAGCCATGGCTTCGGCCGCTTGGGAAGATGCTGATCAGTCCG
>CAMTBF010000367.1 GCA_947068385.1 uncultured Lachnospiraceae bacterium | reverse complement strand
CCAATATCCCCATCGTGGACGTCACCGCGAAGGATCTGGCGAAATGAATTCTGGTTCAGGGGAAATGTCGCTTAGAGGAAGATATGTTTAAAAGATACAGATTACGGGATTACGATTTTAAGCTTGTGCTGCTGATACTGGCGCTGTCGGCGGTGGGAGTCGTCACCATAGGGAGCGCGGAGCCGTCCCTGCAGAACAAGCAGCTGGCCGGAGTGGCGGTGGGCGTGGTGCTGATGGTAGTCATCTCCTTTTTTGACTATACCATGGTGATCAGGCTGAACTGGCTGATGTATGTGGCCAATCTGGTGCTGCTGGTGGCCGTCTGGCAGCTTGGGGACGAGACGAAAGGGGCCACCAGATGGCTTACGATAGGGGGGCTGCGATTTCAACCTTCAGAAACTGCAAAAATTTTGTTGATTTTATTCTTTGCACAGTTTATTATGAAACATAGGAAGAAATTGAACACCGTGGTAATCATAGCCAGCTGTGTCGTCATGTACGCGCTGCCCTGGATCCTGGTCTGGAAACAGCCGGATCTGTCCACCAGCATCGTGCTCCTGGCCGTGTTCTGCATCATCATGTTCGCCGGGGGCGTGAGCCTGAAGCTGGTGTTCGGGGCCATAGCGGTGGCGATACCGGCGGTGGCGCTGGTGATATCGCTGGCGCTGCAGCCGGACAGCGACCTGCTGACGGACAATCAGAAGACCCGCGTGCTGGCCTTCGTCAACCCGCAGGAATACGAGACCACCTACGCGTATCAGCAGCTGAATTCCGTGACGGCGATCGCATCCGGGCAGCTGGAGGGGAAGGGGTATAAGAATAATGAGATTACATCGGTGAAAAATGGCAATTTTCTTTCGGAGGCGCAGACAGACTTTATATTCTCCGTGATCGGAGAGGAATTCGGCTTCAAGGGGAGCGTCGTGGTAATCGTGTTGCTATTCTCTGTGGCATTGGAATGCATCTCGGTGGCCCGGAAAGCGAAAGACGTGGCAGGGACGATCATCGCCGCCAGCATGGGAGGGCTAGTGGCCTTCCAGGGGTTCTTCAACATCGGCGTGGCGACCTTCATCCTGCCTACCACAGGACTTACGCTTCCTTTCGTCAGCTATGGTCTGACTTCGCTGCTGAGTCTATTTATCGGCATGGGGTTTGTCCTGAACGTAAGGCTTCAGGCAAAGAAAACGAAACAGTAGAAGATGCTATGGAGGAGGTACACTTATGAACATTGCGCTGATTGCACATGACGCAAAAAAGAAGCTGATGCAGAACTTCTGCATCGCGTACAGGGGGATTCTGAGCAAGAACGATCTGTATGCCACGGGCACCACGGGGCGCCTGATCGAGGAGGTCACGAACCTGAACGTCCACAAATGCCTGGCAGGGCATCTGGGCGGGGAGCAGCAGATCGGTGCCCAGATCGAGAACAATGAGATAGACCTTGTGATTTTCCTGCGCGATCCCTTGAATCCCAAGAAGCATGAGCCGGACGTGAACAATGTGGTGCATCTGTGCGACACCCACAATATTCCGCTGGCCACGAACCTAGCGAGCGCGGAACTGTTGATCAAGGCTCTGGACAGAGGGGATTTGGAATGGCGTGAACTTTACAAATAGGAAGAGAATCATTTCATTGATAGGCGGCATGGCGACGGCAGCCTGCTGCCTCACGGGGTGCGGCAGCCTGTCCTATGACATGGCTTACCATGTGGATTACGATGTCAGCAGCTTCAACGTGGTGACCAGGCAGGAGACGCGCACGGCCCTGCCCTTCGCGGCGAACCTGTGCGTGGCGGCGGGGAACGTGCCCAGCGATACCGTGGACATGTCCCACGCGGAGGCGGCGGGGCTGTTCGGGCTTGAAGAGAGGCGGGTGCTCTATGCCCAGAACATCCACGAGAGGCTGCACCCGGCCAGCCTGACCAAGGTGATGACGGCTCTGGTGGCATTGAAATACGGACAGCTGAACCAGACGCTGACGGCTTCCGAGGTGGTCAACATCACGGAGCCCGGCGCGGTGCTCTGCGGGCTGGCCACGGGGGACACCATGACCCTGGACCAGGCCCTGCGCATCCTGCTGGTGTATTCCTCCAATGACGTGGCCATGCTGATCGCGGAGAACGTGGGGGGGAGCGTGGAGCATTTTGTGGAGATGATGAACGAGGAGGCGGCGCGGCTGGGGGCCACCAACACGCATTTCATGAATCCCCACGGGCTGACGGAATCGGAGCATTACACCACGGTCTACGACCTGTACCTGATCTTCAATGAGGCTGTCAAGAACGACACTTTCAATGAGATCATACATATGTCCAGCTATCAGACCGTGTTCTACGACAGGAGCGGCAAGGAAAAGGCCTTCGACAGGCAGAACTCGAACCAGTACCTGCGGGGAGAGAGGCAGGCTCCCGCCAATGTGACGGTGATCGGGGGCAAGACCGGGACGACCAACGCGGCAGGCTATTGCCTGATGCTGCTCTCCAGGGATGAAAACGGCCGTCCCTATATCTCCATCGTGCTCCGGGCAGAGGGGGCGGAGGAGCTTTATGGGGAGATGACAGATTTACTTGACGAGATTCACAAATAGAGGTTGTTTTTTGGACGTGTTTCACTTATAATATAAATACTAATACTATAGGAGGGTTTCCAATGGTCCAGTTAATTGTAGGCAATAAGGGAAAAGGTAAGACGACGCAGCTATTGGAGAGGGTGAATAGCGAAATCAAGGAGATTGCAGGCAATATCGTATATCTCGACAAGAACGCCAAACATATGTACGAGCTGAACAATAAGGTTCGCCTGATCGACGTCTCGCAGTACATGATCGAGGGCAGCGATGAGTTCGTGGGCTTCGTGAGCGGCATCATCTCCCAGGATCACGACCTGCAGCAGATGTATTTCGACAATTTCTTGAAGATAGCATGCCTTGAAGGTCAGGACATCGTGTCCGTCATGAACAAATTGGAAAAACTCAGCAATAGTTTCGAAGTGGATTTCATCCTGAGCATATCCATGGATGAGTCCCAGCTCCCTGAAGGTTTGAAGGAGAAAGTCATAGTATCCCTGTAATGGCAAGTCGGCCACGAATCGCAGGGTGGCCTTTGCATGTTAGTGGTTGCGGGTATAATATAAGGATCAGATTACACACGAAAGCCTCGGAAAGCACTATCCCGGGGCTTTTGTATGGAGGCGTGGGATTGGCAAAGGGCAGGAAATCGAACAGGAGCGCGCAGAGGGATAGGGATGTCCCCCGGAGCAGGAACGTTCCCCGGAACCGGGACGCTTCCCGGGAAAGGAATGGCCCTGGGAAGCGGCACGGAAGGGCCCCTCAGATGGATGAAAAGCGTTCCAGGGGGAAAGGCGCTCCGAGGAAGGTAACCAAGATAAGAAAATACCGGAAGCCTCTGAACCTGAATATCGGGATGCTGATCTTCGGCGTCATTTTCTTCTATGTGGTGGTCTGCGTCATCCTCTATTTCCAGACCAGCCATATCGTCCGATATGAAGTGAAGGAGGGCTCCCTTGCCACGGATACGGTATACAGAGGGGTGGCGCTGCGGGACGAGACAGTGGTCTGCGCCGAGACGGCGGGCTATGTGAACTACTATGCCCGAGAGGGGGAGCGGGTGGCCAAGAACAACCTGGTCTACATCGTGGACGAGACGGGACGCCTGAACGAGGAGCTGGAGAGCCTGAACCTCGGTGAGAACTCCCTTTCCGACAAGGAGCTGATGGACTTCAGGAGCGAAATCGTGAATTTCGTCCACGGCTTCCGGCCCGAGCAGTACGGCAGTACATATGATTTCAAATATTCCATGAAAAATACCGTGCTGAAGCTGGCCAACACGAACATGCTCCAGAGCGTCAGCGACCTGAATGGCACTACGGGGGGGAACATCGTCAATTACTTCTATGCGCCTGATACGGGGATCGTGACCTACTGGACGGACGGCTACGAGTCCCTGACGGCACAGGACGTGACGGAAGCCCTCTGGGACGATGCGGCGTATGAGAAGAAGCTGATGATGGGGAATTCCCTGGTGGCCGCAGGGGACGCGGTCTATAAGCTGTCCACCAGCGAGAACTGGTCCATCGTCATCCCGGTAGAGCCTGACAGAGGGGCCCAGCTCCAGGAGGAGGGCTTCGTGAAGGTGCGGTTCCTGAAGAACCAGTACGAATCCTGGGGGGAGACGAAGCTGCTCACCAACGGGGACGGGAA
>CAMTBF010000366.1 GCA_947068385.1 uncultured Lachnospiraceae bacterium | reverse complement strand
GGCAGGGAATCCGTAATCAGGTTGATCCACAGGATGTGGCTGGATTTCAGAGGCGATGCCATCCCGCAGATCACCGCCACGAACATGGTCATGATCTCCCCCAGGTTGGAGGACAGCAGGAAGATCACCGACTTCCTGATATTTTCGTATACGCCCCGCCCCTCTTCGATGGCACGGCGGATGGTGGCGAAATTGTCGTCCGTCAATATCATGTCCGAAGCCTGCCTGGCCACGTCCGTGCCGGACATGCCCATTGCGATGCCGATGTCCGCTTTTTTCAGGGAGGGGGCATCGTTGACCCCGTCCCCGGTCATTGCCACGATCTCCCCTCTTTGCTGAAAGCCCTCCACGATGCGCACTTTCTGAGCAGGGGACACCCTGGCGAAGACGCTTATGTCTCCTATTCTGTCAGCAAGCTCCTCCTCCGACAATAGCCCCAGGGCCTCCCCTGTCATGCATTGTTCCGGGCGCTTCGCGATTCCCAGCTGCCTGCCTATGGCGAAGGCGGTGTCCACATGATCTCCGGTGATCATCACGGTCTTCACCCCCGCCTCCTTGAAATCCGCCACCGCCCTGGCGGCTTCGGGCCTGGCGGGGTCGCGCATGCCTACCATCCCTAAGAATATCAGATTCTCTTCCACGGCTGCCGCCGCTCCCGGCTGCATGGCCACCGCCAGGGTCCGCAGCGCCTCCCCGGACAGCTCCTCCACCGCGCCCAGCACCTGCCTGCGATGCCTGTCCGAAAGCCTGACTACGCCCTCCGGGGTGTAGATTCTGGTGCAGCGCTTCAGCACCTCGTCCGGCGCGCCCTTTGTGTAAGAGACTGTATGCGCTGTCAGGCTCTCCAGCCCTGTGCCGATTCCGGTTCCCCAGGCGCTGCCTCTCGCTGCATCATCCAGCCCCTGCCTGCTGCCCATGCCTCTGCGGCCGCCCTGCCGGGTTTCGATGGCGGTGAATTCCGCTGCCCGTAGCTCTCCGCGGCTTCCCGAGCCCTTATCCCTCTTATGTAAAGTGGTCATCATCTTCCGGTCGGAATCAAAGCTCAGCTCCCCTATCCTGGGCATCCTGGGCTCCAGCTCCTGCTTCTCCATCCCAAAGCCCGCTGCCAGATCCAGCAGCGCCAGCTCCGTAGGGTCGCCTGTGCGATTCCCTTTTTCCGCAACGGCGTCATTGCACAGCACCATTCCTTCATAGAAGTCCGGGCACAGCGTCGGGCCGCATTCCTCCGCCCGCCGCAGGCGGCCTCCCAGCCAGCATTTCTCCACGGTCATCTTGTTCTGGGTCAGGGTTCCCGTCTTGTCGGAGCAGACCACGCTGACGGCCCCCAGGGTCTCCACGGAGGGAAGGCGGCGCACGATGGTGTTCACCTTCACCATGCGGGTGACGCTTAAGGCCAGGCAGATGGTCACCACGGCGGGAAGCCCCTCCGGCACCGCCGCCACCGCCAGGGAGATGGCCGTGATCAGCATTTCCGGCACATTGCGCCTCTGGAGCACCGCGATGGCAAAAAGGGCGGCGCAGAGCAAGAGGGACAGGAGGCTCAACACCTTTCCCAGCTCCCCCAGACGTTTCTGGAGCGGGGTCGTCTCCTCTTTGCTCTCCGCGATCATCCCGGCAATCTGGCCCAGCTCCGTGTCCATGCCCGTGGCCGTCACCAGCCCCTGGCCCCTGCCGTAGGTGACGATGGTGGACATATAGGCCATGTTGCGCCTGTCCCCGAGGGGGATCTGCCTCCCACCCTCTCCCACGAACTGCGCGCTCTTTTCTATAGGAAGGGATTCCCCTGTCAGGGCGGATTCCTCTATCTTTAGGTTCATGGATTGGGTCAGCCGCAGGTCAGCCGGCACCTGGCAGCCCGCCTCCAGCCAGACCAGGTCTCCCCGCACCAGCTCGGCCGCGGGGATTTCCATGCGCCTGCCCTCCCGGATGACCAGGGCTTTGGGGCTAGTGAGCTTCTTTAGGGATTCCAGGGCCTTCCGGGCCTTGCCCTCCTGGAGCATGCCCACCACGGCGTTCAGCACTACCACCACGCCGATGATGACGGCATCGCTCGCTTCTTTTAGCAGGACGGACACCACTGCCGCCACGATCAGCACATAAATCAGAGGGTCGTTCAGCTGCTCCAGGAATGACTCTATGGTTGTCTTCTTCCTGGGGGCCCGCATCTCATTGCGTCCATCCCTTTTCAGCCGTTTTGCCGCCTCCTCCATTTTTAGTCCCAGATGCAGATCGCTCTCCAGTTCCTCCGCCGTCTCCCGAATGCCACGCTGTTCAAACACGCTATATCCTCCCGAAGCTTGTTTCCTTTTCAAAGTCTATGTGAGCGTGGGGTAAAGTATGTCCTGATTTTATGCCCGTCTTCTCATATGCGCCTGGCGCGACCAGCTTTTCCATCTTTTTTCCGTCATTTTTCCATCCTTTCTGCATCATTTTCCGGGAAGCCCGAAATGATGCAAAAATGTTGAAAATCTGATGCACCTTCTGTGCAATGCCGTCTTATTCTGGATGCAGAAACGGAGGTACATCACGATGAAAAAAAGAACAAAAAGCCTGAGCATACTGTTGTCCGCACTGCTTCTGGTCACGGCGTGGCATTTCCCGGTCCATGCCGCGGAAGAGGACGAATCGGAGGAGGAGAAGCTTCTCGCCCCCTATTTCGTCATCCAGAGCGAAGGGGCCGATGTGGCCACGGACTATTTCCCCTTAAAGTCCACGGAGGTCACCACCAATATCAATGGCGTCATCGCCGAGACCTATGTGGTGCAGACCTATGTAAACGAGGGCGACAAGCCCATAAACGCCCAGTACGTATTCCCCACCTCCAGCACTGCCACCGTCCACGGCATGACCATGGAGATCGGCAGCCACAGGGTCACTGCCACCATCAAGGAGAAGGAGGAGGCCAAGGAGGAGTACGAGGAGGCCAAGGAGGAGGGGAAGAGCGCGTCCCTCCTGGAGCAGAGGCGGCCCAATGTCTTCACCATGGACGTGGCCAATGTCATGCCCGGGGACACGGCCCGCATCGAGCTGCACTATACGGAACTGGTGGCCACCACGGAGGGCGTCTGCGAATTCGTCTTCCCCACGGTGGTAGGCCCCCGCTATATCACCCCGGAGGATGCGGACAGCCCTGTGGCGGATGCGGCCGTGCCGGACAAAGAGATGGACGGGGACGCGGCAGATGGGAGCAGCGATTCTGACACTTCTGTCAGAAGTGATGCCGATGCCGATGACTCTTCTGCCGCAGACGAAGATGCTGCCGACAGCCCTGACGGGGAAAGCAGGGACAGTTGGGCGGCCAGCCCTTATCTTCCCGAGGGCGTGCTGCCGGACAGCGAGTACCATATCACTGTCAATCTTTCCACCGGCGTACCCATTGCTGATATAGACTGCAAGTCCCATGAGATAAAGGTGGAGCAGGCGGATGATTCCCAGGCCCGTATCACCCTGGCGAATCCCGAGGACTATGCGGGCAACCGGGATTTCATCCTGAAATACAGGCTCACCGGCGAATCCGTGGAGAGCGGCCTGGTGCTGACGGAAACGGATTCCGAGAAATGCTTCTTCCTCACCGTGCAGCCGCCGGAGCGCTACACCCCCGATGACATCCCGCCCAGGGAGTACATCTTCGTCCTGGACGTGTCCGGCTCCATGTACGGATATCCCCTGGATACCGCCAAAGATCTGATACGCGGCCTGGCGACGGGGCTGCGGGACATAGACCGCTTCAACCTGGTCCTGTTCTCGGACGACACCTATCTGCTGTCAACCAAGTCCCTGGCGGCCAATTCCAGGAATGTCCAGGCCGCTATCGACCTGATAGACGAGCAGGAGGGAGGCGGCGGAACCTCCATGCTGCCGGCGCTCCAGACCGCCGTCTCTGTCCCCATGAAAGAGGACACCGCTCGGAGCGTGGTCATCATCACTGACGGCTATATCTCCAATGAGGACGAGATCTACGACCTGATCAACGAAAACATGGATACTGCCAGCTTCTTCTCCTTCGGCATCGGCTGCTCCGTGAACGACTACCTGATCAAGGGCATCGCCCAGTGCGGCATGGGCGAGTCCTTCCTGGTCACCGATTCCGAGGACGCGGCGCAGTCCGCCGAGCGCTTCGCCTCCTATATCGAGGCTCCCCTGATGACCGGGATCACGGTGGATTATGAAGGCTTCGACGTCTATGACGTGGCCACCTCCACGCCCTCCATCCTGTATGCC
>CAMTBF010000365.1 GCA_947068385.1 uncultured Lachnospiraceae bacterium | reverse complement strand
TTGATTCCGGCAGGTACATTGAGCGGCTGTTCCCCGCACTGGGGGTTCGCTTTATTGCCATCAATGACAACTACGACAGTCTGAACGGGAAAGAGCAGGCGGATGAAATCATTATCCCTTTCAAGAATTTAATCAACGTGTGGTACAGGCAATATGATGCAGACCCGGAGAGAAAAATGGCAGTCTCGTTTGCTTAGGAACCATGCGGGGCAGGACTTTTTAAGCATGGCCCGGCGCAGAAGGAGGATGGGATGGGAAAAAGGTGCGGCTTGCTCTGGGGAATCAGTATAATGGCGTTTCTTCTGCTGACCGGCTGCGGTGACGGAGCACAAAATGAGGTGCACGACGAGCTGGCCGGGGGAAAAGATATCAAAGCGGTAACTTTGGAGAGTGCGGACAGCGGGGCAGGGATTCCCGGTGAGGACGGTGAGGACGGCCAGGACGAAGGCACGGACGCAGAGCGCATAGCGGAAACCTGCCGTGACATTTATGCCCAGGCGGCCCGGGACGGCACTCTGGGAAGCATAGAGACCATAGGGCGCATGGTGGCCAGTTTTGGGGAAAACGGCTACGTTGCCGCCTCCGGCGATAACCAGGTGGACATGGCGGGGGCGGAGCAGGTACTGGAGTTCGTCAGGGCGGTGGAGGAGAAAGAAAGCCGGAGGCTCACGATTGTGGCAGTCATGGGGATGGGGCTGCGGATATTCGATCTGGAGACCCGGGACGGCGACGTGGATGTAGTCAGGAGCTACTACCAATACGACCAAGAGGGAATCCTGCAGGAGAGGAGCATGGTGAGCTACCCGGCGGACTTTTGGGAATATACCCCCGAGGGCTATCTGATTTTTGCGGGAAAGAGCCTGTTGCCGGAGACCTTTGTGATGACTTTCAGCGCCACAGCGGAGCATACGGCCCTGCGCGTGCTGCCCCTGGAGGAAAGCTGCAGGGAGCTGAACAGGAAATATCTGCTGCCAGTAGGCTATGAGCGGAACAATATGTTCCTCTGTAGCTGGAGCGGGGAGGAGTATGGGAACCTGGACTTTTACGATGTGTTCGACAGATTCTATCCCATCCTGCGGGGCCGGCCCCACCCCTATGGGGCGGAGGGGAGTCCCGGGGAGGAAAGAGCCTATTGGATACCCGAGGAGGAATTTGAGTCTGTCATCACGGCATTTTTCGACATAGACCCGGAAACCCTGCGCCGGAAGACGGAATACAGCCCGGAACAGGCGGCATATAAGTACCGGCCCCGGGGCTTTCATGAGGCGGAGTATCCGGACATCCCCTATCCGGAGGTGGTAGGCTGCAGGGAGAACGGGGACGGAACCATTACGCTTACCGTCAACGCGGTATATCCCCATGACGATACGTCCAGGGCATTCACCCACGAAACGGTGATACGCCCGCTGGATGGGGAGCGCTTTCAATATGTATCCAACAGGATGCTTTCAGAGGAAGAGGAGTACGACGCTTGGTGGCACAGCGACAGATCGCCAGAGGAAGCGGGGGCCTTGACGGCCGAAGAATAGCAGTGCCTGGATGATTTTGCAGATCAAGACAGTATGCGCTCCTCCAGCCCTATGGCAATAAGAGTGTGCAGGATTCTGCGCACCCGCAGATGCTCCGCGTTCTCCCGGGTGGGATGGACGCGGTTGAGCAGCAGCACCGTCCACAGGCCGCTTTCTGGGTCAACGAAGATGTGCGGGCCGGTGAAGCCGTTGTGGCCGAAGCCTGCCTGGGGGAAGAACTGGCCGGAGCAGCTGTACCAGCCGTTTGCCAACTGAAAGCCCAACCCGCGGTTCTCCTCCAGCCCCGGCGTGTAATTCCGTATCGAAGCGTTGAAAACACAGCGCGGCAGATACGTTTTTCCGTCCAGAACGCCGTGCCCGGCCAGCATCCGGGCAAAGCGGATAGAGTCGCTTAAGTCAGAGAACACGCCAGCATTCCCCGACACGCCGCCCAGGAAACGGGCATTCTCATCATGCACCTGTCCGATCAGCCATTCCCCAGTCAGGGGATTCCGTTCCGTGTAGGCCGTGTTGGCGGAATAATCCGTTCCGGCATCCAGCGGATGATACCCTGTGTGGGCCATGCCCAGAGGCCCGAAGACCTCATCCCGGGCCAGTACGTCAAGGGTCTTGCCGCTGATCCTCTCCAGCATTTTCCCCAACAGGATGAAGCCCATGCAGCTATAGACCACCTGCGTGCCGGGAGCGTGCTCCAGGGGCACGGAGAGCAGATAGGGCACCGTCAGCTCGGGAGAGGCGATTTTCTCATACAAAGGGATATGGGCCGGGTAGCCGCTTGTATGGGTCAGCAGGTGGAACAGGGAGATCTCCTTTTTGTCCTCGGGGACCGCGTCCTCGCCGAAATATCTGGGCAGCATGTCCGCCAGATCCAGGATTCCCTCCGCGATAAAGCGCAGGGCGATCATGGAGGTGGAGAGGATCTTGCTCACCGAGGCCATGTCGTAGAGGGTATCCTCCCTGACAGGAGCGCCCTCCGGCGTGATCGAGGTGGCGCCGAAGGTCTCTTTCACGCAGACCCTGTCCCCGATGCCTATGCCCAGGGCGGCGGAGGGCAGACGGCCATTGTCCACTGTGTCTTTTATGAATCTGACTGCTTTCTCAAAAGATGCCATATTCCTGACAGCTCCTTTCCCTATTTTCATAAAAAATGCGGATTTGGATGAAGCTGAAATCATTATAGCAAAGGAAGGATGGGTGGTCAATCGTCAGTTGCTGTTGCTGGACGATTCTTACAAGCCTTACGATTCGGCGGCAGGCAGGATCCCATGCAGATTGTCAGACTATGCGCGGCTCAGCGCAGGAACCCGGAATAAAAAATCAAAAAAGAGGATTGACAAATGCAAAAGGTACCTGTATAATCAATTCCAACAGGTACTTGTATGAAAAAGAAAAAGGAGGGGGAAAAGATAGACGATATCTATACAGATATTTATGAAAAGCTGTCCACGCTGCAATGGCTCATGAAACGCCGTCAGATGTGCAGCCAGGCAGAAGCCGGGCTCTTTGCGGATGCAACAAGGGGGCAGGGGCGCATCCTTGCCATGCTGAAGATCCAGCCGGAAATTGCCACCAAGGATTTGTCCTACCTGTTGGGAATCCGGCAGCAATCGCTGAACGAGCTGCTGAACAAGCTGGAAAAGAGCGGCTATGTGGAACGCAGGCCGTCCGAAGCGGATAAGCGGGTCATGGTAGTCCACCTGACAGAAAAGGGGAAAACAGTGCAGCAGCCCCCATCGGACTACCAGGAAATCCTCGGCTGCCTGTCCCGGCAGGAGCTACAGCAATTCGGGAATTATTTAGACCGCATCATTGTGGCTTTCCGGACACAGGAGGGCGCTGGCGGGGCGGAAGATGCTGTGGATGACTGGATGGAAAAGGCAAGGGAGCGCATGGGCGGGGAACAGTTTGAACGGCTGCTCTCCATGCGGGAGAGGGCGTTCGGCCCCCTGGGGAGAGGGAGAAGTCCAGCGGGCATACCGGGAGCGGAGCGGTTCTCGCCGGATTATGACGGCCCGGTTCCGGACAGGCGCGAATTTGACAGGTTCGGCGGCCAGGAAAGAAAATAGAACAGGCAAGGCACCATGATTTTTATGGAGATAAGTCCTATGCGAGTTTGCTCGCATAGGACTTCATTTTTTAGGAGGTAACAATATGAACCCAATCATTCAAGTGGAGCATTTCTCAAAAAAGTATGGGGATTTCACGGCGGTGGACGACATCTCTTTCACCGTGGAGGAGGGCAGCATCTTCGCGTTCCTGGGCCCCAACGGCGCGGGCAAGAGCACGACCATCAATACCCTGTGCACCATCCTGGACAAAACGGAGGGGACACTTATCATCAACGGCCATGACGCCTCCAGGGAGCGCGCTCTGGTGCGGAGGGACATCGGGATCGTCTTTCAGGATTCCACTCTTGACGCCCAGATGACCGTGGAAGAAAACCTGAAATACCATTGCAGCTTCTACAGGGTGCCGAAGAGCCAGGTGCGGGAGCGCATCAGCTTTGCCCTTGACCTGGTGGAGCTGACCCAGTGGAGGCGGGCGGCGGTGGGCAGCCTGTCCGGCGGCATGAAGCGGCGGGCGGAGATCGCCAGAGGGCTGGTACACGACCCAAAGGTCTTGTTCCTGGACGAGCCCACCACCGGCCTGGACCCCCAGACCAGGGCCAATGTGTGGGAATATATCCAGCGGCTCCAAAAGCAGAAAAACATGACGATC
>CAMTBF010000364.1 GCA_947068385.1 uncultured Lachnospiraceae bacterium | reverse complement strand
TCATAGGCATCACCGGCAGCGTGGGCAAGACCAGCACCAAGGAGTTCATCGCGGCCGTGCTGGCGGAAAAGTACCGCGTCCTGAAGACGGAGGGCAATTTCAACAATGAGATCGGCGTGCCCCTGACCCTGCTGCGCATCCGCGGGGAGCATGAGCTGGCCGTGGTGGAGATGGGCATCAGCGACTTTGGGGAGATGCACCGCTTAAGCAAGATGGCCCGGCCGGACGTCTGCGTGATGACCAATATCGGCCAGAGCCATCTGAACAACCTGAAGGACAGGGACGGGATCCTCCGGGCCAAATCGGAAATTTTCGACTACATGGCCGTAGATGGTGAGATCTGTTTAAACGGCGAGGATGACAAGCTGAACGCCCTGACGGAGATCAAAGGGCATAAGCCCCAATTCTTCGGACTGGGGAGCAGCCCCTCCCAGGAGGTGGCGGCGGTGGACATAGTGAGCAGAGGGCTATGGGGCAGCGACGCCACGCTATTGATGGCACCGGCCCGCTCTACCCGGGACTGTGCGGGAACAAATGCCGCATCGAATGCCGCATCGCCGCAAGCCGATCGGCCCGGATACCGCAGGCTCGCCGTCCATGTCCCCCAGCCCGGCAGGCACATGGTGCTCAACGCCGCCGCCGCGGCCTGCGTGGCAGGGCTGTTCGGCCTGAGCGATGACCAGATTGTGGCGGGGATCGGCAAGGTGGCCTCCGTCAGCGGCCGCACCAACATCATCAGCCATCCCCGCCATACCATCATCGACGACTGCTACAATGCCAACCCGGCCTCCGTGAAGGCGGCGCTGGACCTACTGGCCATGGCGGATACCCGGAAGGTGGCGATCCTGGGGGATATGCTGAACCTGGGAGAGGATTCCCACGCCTACCATGCGGAGATAGGCAGCTACGCCGTGGAAGCCGGAATCGATTATATCTACTGCGTGGGAGAGGAGTCCCGCTACATGTATCAGGCGGCAAAGGACGGAGCGAAGACAAATGTGTCTTCCGATGCGCAGGACGCCCCCCGCCGCATCCTGCACTATCCGGACAGGAACGCGCTGCTGGAGGCCATGGCCGCGGACAAGGCAGAACTGGTACCGGCGGGCAGCACCATACTGATAAAGGCCTCCCACGACTGCGGCTTCGCGGACATCCTGGCGTACCTGCGGGACATGGACTGAGCAGAACATTAGGAAAATCTTAATCCAATCTCAGGATTTTTATAGTAAGATAAGGCTATGCTTTTCATTGGAGAAAAGCCGGAAAAGAGGGAACCATGAGCGAAGTCATATTAGTGGCGGACGACGAGAAGGAGATTGCGGACCTGGTGGCCCTGTACCTGGAGAACGAGGGCTACCAGGTCATCAAATGCTATGACGGGGCCCAGGCCATGGACATCGTGGAAAAGGAGCGGCCAGACCTTGCCATCCTGGACATCATGCTGCCCGGGGCAAGCGGCCTGGACATCTGCCGCAGGATCAGGGAGAGCCACAACTACCCCATCATCATGCTGACGGCCAAGGGGGAGGAGACGGACAAGATCACCGGCCTCACCATGGGCGCGGACGACTACATGACCAAGCCCTTCCTGCCGCTGGAGCTGGTGGCCCGGGTGAAGGCCCAGCTGCGCCGGTACAAGCGCTACAACACAGGTCTCCAGCAGGACGACGTCCTGGAGATATCCGGCCTTTCCCTGAACGTGAAGACCCACGAATGCTTCCTGAACGAGAAGCTCCTGAACCTGACCCCCACGGAGTTCTCCATCCTCCGCATCCTGTGCCAGCGAAAGGGCCAGGTGGTCAGCGCCGAGGAGCTGTTCCACCTCATCTGGGAGGACGAGTATTACACCAAGAACAACAATACCATCACGGTGCACATCAGGCACCTGCGGGAAAAGATGGGCGATTCCTTCGAACATCCGAAATACATCAAGACGGTCTGGGGGTGCGGATACAAAATTGAGGGCTAAGCACAAACTGAAACGTTTCCTGGCCACCTGCCTCATCCTGGCGGGGGGCCTTGTCCTGTGCATGATCTTGTATCAATTTCTGGACCAGATCCTCAACGGGTTCATGCGGGAATGGATTGAACGGAATTTCATCTATACGGAATGGATGCCCCTGGGGGACGCTGCCGTGGACGGCTATTACATCCAGACCGTCAACTGGTGGAACCTGAAAAGGAAGCTCTTCACGGGGCTGCTCCTCCTGGTGGCGGTAGTGGTGGTGCTGGTGCGGACGGTGTCCATCCTGTACGCCGCCAGGCAGGTGAAGGCGGCCATGGGCAGCGCGGGCCGGATGATAGAGGAGTACATGCGCCGCGACAGGGAGGCGCTGGAGGTGTTCCCCCAGGGCTATGAGGAGGTCTCCGTGCGGATCGTGGAGATCAAGGCGGACATGCAGCGCAAGGAGCAGATACTGCGGGAGGAGGCCAGCCGCAAGAACGACCTGATCACCTACCTTGCCCATGACCTGAAGACACCCCTGACTTCCGTCATCGGATACTTAAGCCTGATGGACGAGGCCCCGGACATGCCCGCCGCCCAGAGGGCGAAATATGTCCACATCACCCTGGACAAGGCCCTGCGGCTGGAGAAGCTGATCAATGAATTCTTCGAGATCACCCGCTACAACCTCCAGACGATCTCGCTGGAGAAGGAGACCGTGAACCTATCCTTCCTGCTGGAGCAGATGACGGACGAGTTCTATCCGCTCCTGAGCGACCATGGCAACACAATCCACCTGGAGGTGGAGCCGGACGCCTCGGGGGGCCCTCTGACCCTCTACGCGGACGGGGAGAAGCTGGCCAGGGTGTTCAACAATATCCTGAAGAACGCCATCGCCTACAGCTATCCCGGCACGGCCATCGCAGTGGAATGCCGGACAGTGGGGGACCAGGTGAGGATAGTGGTGTCTAACCGAGGGAGGACGATTCCGCCCCATAAGCTGGAGGCCATCTTCGAGAAATTCTTCCGGCTGGACGACGCCCGGGCCACCAACACCGGCGGGGCCGGGCTGGGGCTGGCCATCGCGAAGGAAATCGTGACCCTCCATGACGGCAGCATCACGGCCGTCAGCGAGGACGAGGTGACCAGCTTCCTCGTGGAGCTGCCCCTTTCGGCGAAGGCCCTCACTGCTTCGCGGAGAGTGCCGGGAAATATTCTCCCTTCAGCTCAAAGTAGCGCTCTGAGATCAGGCCGCTGACATGGGCGCCCACATTCTTCTTCGCGCTCCTGTCCATCTCCTTCATATCGACGGGCGGCTGGAACTCGATGACCACGGTGGTCCCCCTGATCCAGGGCAGATGATCCTCGAAGATGTCCGCCGAGTTCACGATCACCATGGGGACGATGGGCACGCCCCCTTTTTCCGCTATCTTGAAGCTCCCCTCGTGGAAAGGCAGGAAAGTGTCGTTCACCTTGTTGCGCGTCCCCTCCGGGAAGATGCACATGGACACGCCCTTCTTCACCTCTTCCACCCCTGCCAGGATAGTCTTCAACCCTTCCTTGATATTGTCCCTGTCCAGGAACAGGCAGTGGATGTTGCGCATCCAGTTGCTCAGCAGCGGATAGCGCAGCATCTCCTTTTTCGCCACATAGCCCGTGATTCCGGGGAAATGGGAATAGGTGAGCACGATGTCGAAATAGCTGCGGTGGTTCCCCACGAAGAGGACGGCGCTGTCCGCGGGGATGTTCTCCTGCCCCCGGACGATGAGCTTCGTGCCCGCCAGCCAGGCGATGCAGCGGAAGCCCCAGCCCACCACTGCCTTGGAGAGCCTGTCCCTGTGCCCGGGGTTGCGCTTTCCGATGAAATGCTCCGCTATCAGCACGGGGATGGAGAGGATCAGGAACAAAAATAAATAGATTGCCACTAAAACGAGTCGTATCATAATATCAGCCTTTCCTGTAGATGATAAGAGATCCTCTCTATTCTAGCATAGAAATCCACGGCTGTACATAAAATAGAATAAAATAGAAGAAAGTTTGTGAGGTCTATCATTGAAGAAGACAGGATTGTGCATACTGCTGATAGCCTGCATGCTGTTCGTTTCCGGCTGCACGCTGACGAGCCAGGAGAAGATCAAGCTCCGCGACCTGGATTTCACCGTGCTCAGCCAGGAGATGATTCCGGAGCAGCTCCTGCCCATTCTGGAGGAGAAGAAGGCGGCTCCCTTCCAGATTACCTACACGGACAACGCGAACCAGATCGGAAGAGCACACGTCTGAACTCCAGTCACGCCAATATCTCGTAT
>CAMTBF010000363.1 GCA_947068385.1 uncultured Lachnospiraceae bacterium | reverse complement strand
TAACAAGAGAAGGAGATTCATTTATGGAAAGTGAAAAAGTGACAGCATTCATAAATTATCTTGACCGACGTACCACTTCTGTACAGGAAGATATCCTTCGTCTTACAGCAGATGACCGGAGAGACGAGGCAAATTTCGAGAAGATACGGGCCAATATCTTCCAAATCGTGAAGTCGATGCTCCAGGCCTCCGCCCGTATGTCACAGGAAGAAAGTGAACGCGTCGGATTCCTGGAGTCAAAGCTCGCTTTGTTTCAGGAGACCTGGGAAGGGTATCTCAGGAAAGCGAAGGAACATGGAGACGACCTGAAGATAGTGCAGGAGCAGACCAGGCTGGAAGCCCTGGCAGAGATTCAGGACGTATTTAGGAAGACATGGGGGTGACGATATGACAGAAGAAAACGCAATCAGGATGTTCAAATGCCTGGCGGACAAGTCCAGGCTGCAGATATTGAAGTCACTGGCCGTGGAAGATATGTATGTGGAGCTTTTGGCGGAGCGGCTGAGCCTTACCCCGGCCACGATTTCATTCCATCTGCGCAAGCTTTCGGAAATAGAGGCCGTCAGGTCTTATAAGACTCAGTATTATACCATGTATTCCCTCTGTCAGGACACCTTTGCCGTGAGGATCCTGGATATCCTGAAGGAGCAGTCGGATGAAGCGGATCTCCAGGAAAAGCGGGAACAGGCTTACAGGAAGAAGGTCATAGACGCCTTCTTTGCCTACGGAAAGCTGAAATCCATTCCCGCCCAGCGCAAAAAGGAGCGAATCGTACTGGAAGAAATCGCAAAATCCTTCGAGCCTGGCAGAATCTATTCCGAGCGGGAAGTCAACATCATCATCGCCGACTATCATGACGATTTCTGCACCATCCGGCGGGATATGATTTCCGAGCGGCTGATGGACAGGGACGAGCGGGGGTATTGGAGAATCATTTAACCACCGGCGCTCTGGTACTTCCCTGTCCCATACCGCCAAAACAGCGCAGCCACCGTCACCGCCGCGGCGGCTGCCAAGATGGGCCCTATCCAGTAGATGGGACTGCTCTCCATGCCAAGCAGGAATCCTGCTGGATAATAGCTGGAGAACGCAAAGGGAATCACGTATGTCAGGAACACCTGCAGCTTCCTGTCGTATATGGCGATGGGATATTTCGTGAATTCCGACACATTCTGCACCATCACCATGGAGCTGGAGATATCCGTCACCCAAAAGGACACTGTGGCGCAGACGATGTTCACTGAGAAGAAAATCAGGCTCCCGCAGGCCATGGCAACAATCCAGAACAGAATCTTCCCCAGGGACAGAGCCAGATGCAGCCTGCACAATGCCACGATGCACACCGCCAGCCCGAACAGCACCGACCCAATCCCGTGCAGGGCCACATCCTCCGCCAGGATGGAGAACAGAGTCCCCATGGGCCGCAGCAGCAGACGGTCGAAGCTTCCGTCCCGCACATGCTTCCCCACATTCCAGGAGCCCGCGAACAGGAACTCGTTCAGCCCCAGGGAGATGGCTGCCATGCCATAGACGAACACCATCTGGTAGAAGCTCCAGCCGTTCATCTCAGGTATCCCCTGGAACACGGCCCAGATGAACACATACCCCAATCCCTGCATCAGGGCGGACGCGCCCACCCCCAGGAAGAAGTCGCTCTTGTAGGACATCCTGGACTGGAT
Source organism: uncultured Lachnospiraceae bacterium (assembly GCA_947068385.1). Taxonomy (GTDB): domain Bacteria; phylum Bacillota; class Clostridia; order Lachnospirales; family Lachnospiraceae; genus Acetatifactor. The sequence goes on along the minus strand of CAMTBF010000363.1, from coordinate 2,574 downwards.
GCTCCTGGACACGAAATAGGGGTACAGCTTTATATAGAACCACAGACGCTTAACCGCCATTTATGCTCACCCTCCTTATAGCCAGACCGCACAGGGCCTTGGCCAGCAGCCACATCACCGCCGCCCATAATATCTGCATTCCGATGCGCACCAAAGTCTCCTCGATATCGTGCTGCCCCATATAAATCATGGTGGGGACATATACTATATTTTTAAAGGGCAATACCTCCATGACCCCCTGCATCCACCCAGGCATCATGGCTATGGGCACCAGCGCGCCGCTGAAGAAGTTCACGATAGCCGCCTTTGCGCTGCGCAGCCCCCAGTTGTTCATCAGCCAGAAAGCCAGCAGCCCGCTTATGGCGGACACGGAGAACATGATGAAGAATCCGGCGCACATGCTGACCAGGAACAATGCCCCATGGGCAATGGAGGAAGGCCCAGACAGCTGAGGCAGGAATACCTTAAAGCACAGCAGCGTAAGCCCGGAAAATACCGCCTGCAAAATGGTCTGCCCCGCATTCTCCGCCAGCCTGGCGTTCACGAACCTCACAGGCCGCAGCAGGTCAAAGACGATGCTGCCGTCCATGATTCTCTTGCTGATCAGCCGCTCCGCATCGTTCTTGAAGCCGTACACATTGTTCACAGTCTGGGACACCAGCAGATAGGTGATCATCATGGGATAATCGAACCCGGCAATGGTGCTGCGCTGTCTGTACACTGCCATCCACACCGCCAGCATCACACATATCTTCATTACCTCGCCCAGGAAGCTGGTGAAGAATCCGAACCGATAGGCCATGGACTGCTGGAGGCTGGCGGAAAAAAGGGCATAATATTTTTCCAACATCTTCCTCATTCTCTATAGACCTCCATGACCACATCCTCTATCTGCGGCCCTTCGATATCAATATCCGTCAGCCTGTATCTCTGCACCAGCGCCACAATCAGGTCAGAAGAACTGACACTGCTGTCATGCATGACCTTTACATTGCGCCCTTCCCTCTGTATAGTACAGTGCGCTGCCAGTCCCTCAGGGAGCAGGATATCCGAAACCTCCTGCTGTAGGGTAAAGCTGACGCTATGCTTTCCGTCCGCGTACTTCCGGGCCAGCTCCGCCTGGGAGCCGTCGAATCCCACCTGCCCATGATTGATGACCACGATCCGCTTCGCCAGCTCCTCTATATCCTGTAAATCATGGGTGGTCAGCAGGATGGTAACGCCGCGCTCTTTGTTGATTTTCTTGACGAACTCCCGCACGGCCACCTTCACGTTCACGTCCAGGCCTATGGTAGGCTCGTCCAGGAACAGCACCTTCGGGTCGTGGAGGAGGGAGGCCGCTATCTCCGCCCGCATCCGCTGGCCCAGGGAGAGCTGGCGCACCGCCTGGTCTGCGAAGGGGCCCATGTCCAGGAAGTCCATGAACTCGTCCACGTTCTTTTTATAACGGTCTGCCGGGATATTGTACATCCGGCGCAGGAGCTCGAAGGTCTCCCGCACAGGCAGGTCCCACCAAAGCTGCGTCTTCTGCCCGAATACCGCGCCTATGTTCATGGCGTTCTGGATGCGCCTCTTCTGGGGATCCAGCCCGCAGACCCGCACGCTCCCGGCGGTGGGGGCCAGGATGCCGGAGAGCATCTTGATGGTGGTGGACTTGCCCGCGCCGTTGGGGCCTATGTACCCTACCAGCTCCCCCTCGTCCATCTGAAGGTTCACGTCCTGCACCGCATGGACGGTTTTCTTCTCTGACTTGAACAGGGACTTCGCCATCCCCTTCAGGCCCTTGCCCTTCAGGTTTATCACGTAGTCCTTGGTCAGGCCGGTGGCTTGTATGACCATGGCTTCCCTTTACTCCCTTCCTAATTACACTTTCCTGGAAAATACACCTTCTATAAATAAGGCTCTATCCGAAATTCTGTAATTTCTCCCTTTTTACTGCTTACCAATTCAAACAGATTCTCTTTTGTAGTAAACAGATTCTTTGGATTTCGTCCTATGATAAGATATTGGTTTTCTCCATCCACTGATATATATTTCCTTGCATTATCATCCAACAATATATCCGCATTGTCTATTACAATTAATTTTCCTTTTGTATTGGTTAGAATCTCTTTTACATCTTTTTGGTAATCCAAATAATTGAGACACATGATTTTCGGATTCAAGGCCATACTTTCCCGAATAAATGAATAAGAAGCTGTCTTTCCGGCAGCAGATAATCCTGTCAGTATGGTAATATTATTTGTGAATGTAAAGTTGATTACAAATGAAGTATGAACCGTTGAAAAGTGATGCATAATAACTGGATTACTTTTCATTCTCCCACCACTCCTTTAACTCCTCATATTCCTCTATTATCCTAGATTTTGAACCTGCATATACTCTTATTGTATCCATATTTAACGGTATCATCGCATAATCGCTATAGACAGCGCCGTTTTCCATGGAATATATCACTTCTAAAGCATTCTCTCCACATTCTTTGAGACAAAATACCTTATCTGGAAAATACAGCACATTCAATGCCGTTTTACATCCGGTGGAAAGACAATCCACATCCAAAGCCACTTCATT
>CAMTBF010000362.1 GCA_947068385.1 uncultured Lachnospiraceae bacterium | reverse complement strand
GCCCGATGTGGATTATGTGCATAACTCCGTGTATAAGTCATTTTTTACGGCTTTTCCAGATTTTTGGCTGTGGATAACTATTTCTTTATTCCGTATAGAAATGATTTCTTATCCATTTTTTTAGAAAAAATTGGTCATTTTGCACAGAAGGCATTCCTGCAGCGGAAAAAAGGCCGCCCCCCTTCGGGTGCGGCCCATTCATTCTTTCCTCATTTAGGAATTCCCTTATTTTAGAAGATTCTCCTGATTGCCAGAATCTCTCTGTAACCTGCATTGGAGACGATGATGCCCGTCCTTGAGCTGGAGGCGTGTACGATCTGCCCGCCGCCGATATAGATCCCCACATGGCCGGAATAGCAGACGATGTCCCCGGGCTGCGCGTTGGCCAGTCCATCCACCCCATATCCCTGGGTGCGGTCCCCCGCGTCGGAATGAGGCAGGCTGACACCGAAGTTCGCGTAGACGCTCATCACGAAGCCGGAGCAGTCCGCGCCGTTGGTCAGGCTGGTGCCGCCGTACACGTAAGGGTTCCCCACGAACTGCAGCGCGAAGTTCGCCACTGCCTGGCCCATCTCGCTGCCGCCGCTTACCGGGTAGGTGATCTCCTCCTGGGCTGCGGAGGCGTTTGCCGCTGCCTGGGCCGCCTGGGCTGCCGCTGCAGCCGCCTGGGCCTTCCTGCGCTCCTCTTCCTCCTTAGCCAGGCGCCTCTCCTCTTCCTCTCTGGACTCCGCCTGGACGAATTCGCTGTGGAGGGATACATAGTCCGTGGATATCCAGCCCTGGCCCTCCTCTATGTCCACCTTCACCCAGCCTTCCGTCTCCTCCATGACCAGCAGGTCCGCGGCCTGGGGCACCATGCCTATGATGTCGCACTCCGTGCTGGCCTCCTCCCGGACATACAGGGTCTCCGTGGTGACAGTGGCGATGCGCTTCCCGACCTGCTTGGCGATCTCCACCGCCGCTTCTCCGGTGACGCAGTACTCCGCTTTCACATAGCCCGTGACGCTGCCGGAGTTGATCTGGTACCAGCCGTTCTCCTCTGAAATGAAGGTCCCTACGGAATTGTCATAAAGCTTTCCCAGGATCTCGCCCTCCTCGCTGGAGGTGCTCCTGACGTTCACATAGCTGTCCACCTGCGCGATCACCAGGTTGCGGAACAGATCCTCCTCCGTGGGCTCCGCCTGGGTCGCATCGGAATTGGCCAGCGGGATGCTCTCTATGATAGACTGGATAGGCAGCGCGGATTTGTCCGCAGCGACGTCCTCCAGCTTGTTCCCGTTCTCCAGCGCAAGGCTCACGCCTCCGCCCGGCAGGATGGAGGATGACGCCTGTGCCGTCATGCCCATCCCCGTAAAAGCTATCGTCGCCGTCAAAAGATATACTGCCGTCCTCTTCGTCTTATGTGCCATATTATCTCCTCTCCGAATCGAAACTGAAACTATGTATACGGGGCGAACCCCCCGATCGTTACATCTTTGTCCTTAATTTATTACAGATTTATTACATCTGTTACTAAATATATCACTATTTCTTAATTTTGTCAACCCGGAAAGAAAAAAATCGAAATGCCTGATAATGCCAGTTTTACGCGCTTTTCCGGTATTTTTTCCAAAAAAAGAACTGCCCCGGGGCAATTCTTTTTTCAAAATTTCTTTATCTTTCTTAAAGAAATCAAAAGAATCAGGATTCCCTGCAGCAGTTCCCCGCGGACACGGCGGCATTGGCGCCGTCCGCCACGGCCGTCACGATCTGGCGCAGAGGCTTCCTGCGCACGTCCCCTGCCGCGAACAGCCCCGGCACGTCGGTGGCGCAGTCCTCCCCCGCCAGCACGTAGCCGCCGCCGTCGCAGGCCGCCAGCCCCTGCACCAGCTCCGTCTGGGGCCGTATGCCCACCGCTACGAACACGCCGTCCACGGGCAGCCGGAAGGTCTCCCCCGTCTTGCAGTCCTTTGCCGTCACGGCATCCACCGCATCCTCCCCCAGGATCTCCTCCACCACATGGCTGTAGAGGATCTCCACATTGGGCAGCCCCTTCAGCTCCTGCTGCAGCACCATGGCCCCGCGCAGCTCGTCCCGCCTGTGAATCAGGTACACCTTCCCGCAGGTGCGGGCCAGATAGATGGCGTCCTCCAGGGCCACGTCCCCGCCGCCCACCACGGCCACCGTCCTGCCCCGGAAGAACGCCCCGTCGCAGGTGGCGCAGTAGGACACGCCCCTTCCGCCCAGCCGCTCCTCGCCGGGCGCGCCCAGCATGGCATGGACGGCCCCCGTGGCCAGGATCACCGTCCTCGCCTCCAGCTCCCCCTGGTCCGTGCGCACCAGCTTATGTTCTCCCCTGTCCTCCAGGGAAAGGGCCGTGGCTTCCATGAATGCCACGCCCAGCTTGTCCGCATGCTCCCGAAACCGCGTCCCCATGTCAAAGCCGTCCATGCCCGGCATCCCCAGGTAATTGTCCACCTCATAGGTGTTCAGCACCTGCCCGCCGCTCATGGGGTTCTTCTCCAGCACCAGCAGATCCAGCCCCGCCCGCTTTCCATATACGGCAGCCGAAAGGCCTGCCGGGCCGGAGCCGATGACGATCAAATCATACATAATGTTCATCTCCTATCAGAATATCCCTGCTTCCTGTCAGTTCCACAGCTTATTATATGCCCTTTCCGATCCCTTTACAAGCCCCTCCCGCCTCCGATCCGCAGCCCCATTGACTTTCCCCCTCCGCCCTGCTAATATGGAGTGGAAAGGAAGGGAGGGGACTGACATGGACATGGGACGAAAAGGAGGGACCGCCTTGATCACCGGCGCGTCCAGGGGCATAGGCAGGGCCACTGCAGCGCTTTTCGCGGAAAACGGCTACGACCTGATCCTCACCTGCAGGCATTCCATGGGGGAGCTGGAGGAGCTGGCCAGCCAGCTGCGATCCGCCCGGGGGATCTCCTGCAGGGCAGTCCGGGCGGACATGGGGCGCGAGCAGGACGTGGCGGAGCTCTTCTCCGGGATCCGCCAGCTGGACGTGCTGGTGAACAATGCCGGAATGGCCTGTTTCGGCCTGCTCTCGGACATGACGGCAGACCAGTGGCACGAAGTCCTGGCCGTGAACCTGGACTCCTGCTTCTATACCTGCCGCGCCGCCATCCCCCTGATGCTGCACAGGCATCAGGGCAGGATCGTCAACGTCTCCTCCGTCTGGGGAGCCCAGGGCGCTTCCATGGAGGTGGCCTATTCCGCCTCCAAGGGCGGCATGAACGCCTTCACCAAGGCCCTGGCCAAGGAGCTGGCCCCCAGCAACATACAGGTCAACGCCATCGCCTGCGGCGTCATCGACACTGCCATGAACGGCATGCTCTCCCCGGAGGACCTGGAGGCCCTCCGGGAGGAAATCCCCGCCGACAGGCTGGGCCGCCCGGAGGAGGTGGCCCAGCTGGCCCTCAGCCTGGCCCAGGCCCCCTCCTACCTCACAGGCCAGATCATAACCATAGACGGCGGATGGTATACCTGATACCCTCCGCCGTCCGTCTTTAGTAAGCGCTTTCCCGCGCCTCCTGGTAGACCTCTCCCACATCCGTGCCGGGCACCAGGGAGTTCACGATTTCCTGCATCTGTTCCTTTGTCCGGGCATCCCTGCAGCGCAGGATGACTTCCTCCTTCTGCGCCTCCGTGAGCCCCGCGTAGCCGCTCATGGCCGCCTCGTTCATGGCAAGGGCCATGCCGAAGCCCAGCGGCAGCTGTCCTGGCATGGCCGCCCCGTAGGGCGTGCCAGCTCCGTTCCATCCGCCAAATCCGAATCCGTTCACATCCATTTTCTGCATACACTCCTTTTCCCGAGGCTTTTTTTGCTTCCCCCGCATTACAGAGTGTGCAGTTTTTCGACATTTATTCGGACATGCAGAATCTGTCAGATGCCGTTTTCATGCATTATTTCTTCCAGGCCGCCTCAAGCTTGCGCTCCGCGTCCTCTACATCCGCATAACCGTACATTTTTACACTTAATTCCATGATATCGCGGGTCAGGTTCTTCCCGGACCTGGCATAGCCCACCACATATCTGCCGTACAGCTCCAGCATCTTGTCCGAGTAGGTCCCCAGCTCGCCCCGCAGATAGGTCTCATAGGAGGTGTCCTCGCTGTCGTCCTCATAGGTGTGTATCCTTCTGGCATTGCCCGCAAGCTCCGGATACTCCTCCGAGAACCTCTCCATCCAGCCCACCTGGATGGAGAGGTTCTCGGAGGAGTATCCGGAGCTCGCGGGCAATGCCCGAAGGATA
>CAMTBF010000361.1 GCA_947068385.1 uncultured Lachnospiraceae bacterium | reverse complement strand
CATCAAAAAAAGCGTTAGCCTCTGAAAGGAACATTTCAGAGGCTTCACTACCGATGTCCGTCAGAAGCCCCGCCACCTCCCGGTAAGGGATGGAATATCGCTGGGACAGGTAGCGCATGCTGGCTCCCATCTCGCCGTCCGGCCCGCCGTACTGGGAGATGACGGCCTGGGCCAGCATAGCGTTGGGCTCCTTGATGTTCACGGGGAATTCCAATCTCTTCTCATAACTCCACATTTACGCGCACTCTCCTTCCCAGGGCAGAGGGGCCCCTCCCCATCTCCACTCATCGCTGCAATCCGTCAGTCTGAGATTCAGAGGGAAGTATTTCTGGGAGAACTCCTTCTCCATCTGATTCTTGATCCGGTTGTAATGGTTGAAATACTCCTGCGCCCTCCGGTCATGGGGATGGGTATCCAGGTACAGTGCCAGCTCGATCAGCACAAAGTCCGCCATCCCGATATCTCTCAACAGCTGCTCCTTCTCTCTCATGATACACATCTCCTTCCCGTGAAGGGCTTATCCAGCTCCGGGAATATGGTCCCGGCACAGTAAGCCTTCTCCAGATCGTCATACATCCCCTCAAATTCCTGCCAGGGCACATAGGCCATGGCGATCGGGAACCTGTCGATATTTTTGCCGTCAAAATGTTCGCGCATTTCGATTCCTTTCATTGCCTAAGTTTTGCTTGCTATTATACTATGAAGGAACGGAGAAACTGTGCAGCATGAAAAACAGACTGGAGGCGCATTCGCAGCGCATCCAGCCTGCCGTATTTTTTAAATCGGTATTCCATGCCCCCAGCGCTTCCCCGAAAGGCAAAACAGCGACGCCGCCCTTCTCCTCTGGTCAGCGGGACTCTCCCATAAAGAACAGCGCAATGGTGCCCGGCCCGGAATGGGCGCCGATGGTGGGGCCGATATGGCTGATCAGGAAGTTCCGGAACCCGAACCTCTCCTTTATCAGATCCCGCACATATTCCGCATCCTCCAGGGCGTCCCCATGGCTGATGAACACGCAGTCCTCCCTGTTCTCCTCCGCCCAGGGGCCCATCTTCTCCTCCATGTAGTCCACCAGGGCGCTCAGGGACTTCTTCCGCCCGCGCACCTTTCCGATGAGGATCAGGTGCCCCTCGTCGTCCACATGGAGCTTGGGCTTGATGGAGATCATGGTGCCCAGCACTGCCGCCGTCCTGCTGACCCGTCCGCCCCGGTAGAGGTGGTAGAGATCGTCCACCGTGAACACATGGGTGAAATTCAGCACATGCTCCTCCAGCCATCCTGCCGTCTCCTCCATGGACTTCCCGGCGTCCCGCATCCTCACGGCCTTGTGGACGAACAGGCCCTCTCCCATGGATGCGCCCAGGCTGTCCACCACCCTGATCCTCACGTCCGGATGCTCCTCCATGAGCTCTTCTGCCGCCATGCGGATATTGCCGCAGGTGCCGCTCAGGCCGGAAGAGAACGCCAGATAGAGGATCTCCTCCGTGCCCTCTGTCATATATTCCTCCAGCTGCTCCTTTGCCTCGGCGGGATTGATCTGGGAGGTGGTGGGCATCTTGCCCTCCTCCCGCATGCAGGCATAGAATCTCTTCCAGTCCAGCTGCTCCTCCCTGCCATAGGTGACACCGTCCAGGATATAGCTGATGGGCAGGCAGCCCACATCGTGCTCCTCCAGATATTCCGCCGGCAGATCCGCCGTGCTGTCGGTAATGAGTTTGAACATATATCTCCTCCTGCTGTAATCCTTCCATATTTATGATCGACTTGCTTGACTTTACCACAAATCCCCTCACCTGTCAAATCCGCGCCGCCGTCCATTCAAGACCAGCCATATCCATGTCATCCCATTTTATTTCATTTCCTGCTTGACAGAAAAGTGCATATAGTATATAGTGTGTATATAGTTACATCACACTAAAGGAGGGCGCAAATTGAAGATACTGATTTCCAATGCCTCAGACAGTCCTCTCTACCAGCAGATCAAAGACCAGATCAAGGATGCCATCCTCAAGGGAGAGCTGGCGGCCGGGGACGCGCTGCCCTCCATACGGGCCTTTGCCAATGACATCAAGGTCAGCGTCCTGACTGTCCGGCGGGTCTATGACGATTTGGAGCAGGAGGGCTTTGTCACCAGCCAGGTAGGCATAGGCACCTTTGTCTCCGCAGGCAATGTGGAGCTGCTGCGGGATTCCAGGCGCCGTGTCGTGGAGCAGAAGATGCAGGACATGATAAAGACGGCAAAATCCCTGGGCATCGGCAAAGAGGAGCTGTCGCAGATGATGGATATCCTGTATGAGGAGGAGTGAATTCCTGCATCGGCCCGGATATAGGCGGCCGGGGACGCAGGGGAGCTTGAAAATATTCTTCAAATCAATCAGCATGCGCGCAGAGGCGCGCGAGGGAGGCACGACATGAAAAACATCTTAGAAGTATCCGGCCTGAACAAATCCTATGGGAATTTCGCACTGCAGGATGTGTCCTTCGCTCTGCCGGAGGGCTGCATCACCGGCTTCATCGGCGTGAACGGGGCCGGGAAGACCACCACCCTGCGCACGCTCCTGGGGCTTACCGAAAAAGAGTCCGGCGAGATACGCATCTTCGGCATGGACATGTCCGGACAGGAAAGGCAGATAAAGGAGCGCGTCGGCATCGTGCTGGACGACGGCGGCTTTTATGAGGAGCTGACGCTGGCGGAGATGAAAAACGCCATCGCCCCGGCCTATTCCACCTGGTGCGAAACGGATTTCCGGGAATACATGGAGCGCTTCTCCCTGAATCCCAGGCAGGCGATCAATACCCTCTCCAAAGGGATGCGGGCGAAATACGCTCTGGCCCTGGCCCTCTCCCACAAGGCCCAGCTCCTGATCATGGACGAGCCCACCAGCGGTCTGGATCCCCTGGTGCGCAGCCAGATCCTCACCGTCCTGACGGATTTCATGGCCCAGTCCCGTCCCGGAGAGGAACACCTTCCCAGAGGCGTCTTCTTCTCCACCCATATCACCTCCGACCTGGACAAAATCGCGGACATGCTGGTCATGATCGACGACGGCAGAATCGTCTTCCAGGAGGAAAAGGACACTCTGCTGGAGCGCTGGCGCATCGTCAAGGGCGACCGGGCGAAGCTGGATAGTGGGAACCGTGGACTGTTCTCCAACCTGGAGGAGACCGCCTACGGATTCACGGGCATCACCAAACAGCCCGATCGGGTGCTGGCCGCCATGCCGGACGCGATCCTGGAGCGCCCCTCCATCGAGGACATTATGCTGGCCCATATCAATACGCGGCAGGCGAAAGCCTGAGGGCTGCCGGTCCGGCCAGGAAATGGCAATAGCTAATTTGAACCAGATGCGAATACTGAAACAGGAGGCAACGAAATGCTATATCATTTGATCAAGAAAGACTTCATTCTCGTAAAAAAGTACCTGCCGATGATGATAGGGATATCTGCCCTGATACCGCTGTACGTGGGCACCCGCCCCATAGGAGGCGCGGCCCTCATCGGCTTTACATTGTCATCCGTATACACCCTTTTCATGACCGTGCAGTACATTTTCTTGAAAGAGAGCCAAAGCCCCAAGGCCCTGTCCCTGCTCTGCGCCGCGCCCTATCCGCGCTGGCTCCTGGTGGCGGCAAAATACTGCCTGGTCCCCATCCTCCACCTGGCATGCTGCCTGGTCTTCCTGGCGGAGTCCCTGCTGGTGCCGGGTCTCGCCGCCCTGCCCATGCAGGCTTACGCTTCCGTGCTGTTCGTGGACTCCCTTTTCTTCAGCATATACATGCCGCTCCAGTATAAGCTGGGCTTCGAGCGGGTCAAGCTGCTGCTCCTGATGCCGATCATCGCCATGTCATGGCTTTTTCCCCTGCTCGTGAAGGTCAGCGCCCAAATCCGCTGGAACCCCCTGGCAGGCATCCCGGCCTGGGCCTCCTCCATCGCCCTCACAGCGGCCAGCTTCGCCGTCCTGGCAGTCTCCGCGCTGGTTTCCGTACGGATTTTCGGCAGGAAGGATCTGGCCTAGGAACCGGGAGCAGCGCATTCCGTAGGATGGGAGCTATAATTAGGATTGTGAAAAAGCGGCAATCGTGTTAGAATAGACGTGTGAAAGCGCTTAATATGGAACCATCGGCGAAAGGCAGAGAAGCATGCTGAAAATATGGTATTATGGCGGCGTATCTTATATGAACGACGCGCCCTCCTATTTCGATAATGTATATGAGGACGAATGGATCGAGGATCCCTTTGTCAAGGAAATGATCCAAGACGTGGACA
>CAMTBF010000360.1 GCA_947068385.1 uncultured Lachnospiraceae bacterium | reverse complement strand
TGCTGATCCTTGTCAAGCTGGGAGAGCTTCTCGATGATGCCGATCTCCTTCGCCTTCTCGTCCGCTTCCCGGATGGAGATGAATTCCTCCGGGTTCGTCAGGGGAAATGTCAGGTACACGCCCACACGGTCGTATTCCCTGGTGCCTGCTTCTGTTTCGGAATGCTGCTCTTCCCCTGCTTCCTTTACCGTCAGCGCCACAAATCCGCCCTCTGTCCTGCGAAACCTGGCGTTCTCCCCCGTGAGGAAATGCATCTCCAGAAGCTCCTCCGATTCCTTCTTCAGGGCCTCCTCGTCAAATTCCTGGAGATCTAATAGGTCTTGTCTGTTATTTTCCTGTCCTTCCATATAGCTTCAATTCCATCCCTTTCCCAATCCAAAGCCTAGGTGGCTTCGGAGCCAAATTGTTTTATGTGATTGCATATCCCTATCTATGCTTAGCCTATTCAATCCCCCGCATGGCCAGCGCTTTGGTCTGCAGCTCGCTCAGCTTATAGAATGTTCCCTTCTTCGCCAGCAGCTCCTCATGGGTGCCCGACTCCGTAAGCCTGCCGTCGTCCAGCACGATCAGATGGGTGGCGTTTCGCAGGGTGGAGAGCCTGTGGGCGATGGACAGCACCGTCCTGCCCTTCTCCAGCTTCTCCAGGGATTTCTGGATGGCCAGCTCCGTCTCCGTGTCCACCGCGGAGGTGGCCTCGTCCAGAATCAGTATCTTCGGATCCGCCAGGATGGCCCTGGCGATGGAGATCCGCTGCTTCTCCCCGCCGGAGAGCGAACGGCTGGAGGAGCCCAGGAGGGTGTCGTACCCCTCCGGCATCTTGCAGATGAAGTCATGGGCATTGGCCTGTACCGCCGCGTGGATGATCTCCTCCCTGGTGGCGTCCGGCCTGGCGTAGGCGATGTTCTCCGCCACCGTGCCCATGAAGATGTAGGTCTCCTGGGACACCATGGCCACGTTCTTGCGCAGCTCCTGGAAGCCGTAGCGCTTCACATTGACCCCGTCCACCAGCACCTCGCCCTCCTGGGTGTCATAGAGCCTGGAAATCAGGTTCACCAGCGTGGACTTGCCGGCGCCGGAGCGCCCCACGATGCCGAACACCTCCCCCGCCTCCACATGGAAGCTGATGTCCTTCAGGATAGGCTTGTGGGCCTCGTAGCCGAAGGTCACGTTCCGCAGCTCGATCTCGCCCCGCAGCTCCTGGGGTCTGAGGGGATCCGGCACCTCCTTCACCTCCGGCACCGCGTCGATGATCTCGAACATGCGCTGGGCCGAGTTCATGCACTGGGTGTACCAGCGGATGGCCCGGGAGAAAAAGTCCAGGGGCCACTGGAGCTGCCCCACATAGCCGGAAAACGTGATCAGCAGTCCCAGCTCGATGTCCGCGCCGCCGATGATCATAGCGCCGCCCGCGGCCCACACCAGGAAGCTGATGGTATCCTCCACAGAGCGGTACAGCGCATAGAATTTGTTGTCATATCGCGCAAGGTCCATCTCTGCCGTGCGCACCTTGCCGTTGTTCTTCTTGAAGCGGGTCATCTCCTGCTCCTGCTGGCCAAAGGCCTTCACCACCCGGGCTCCCGTGAAGTTCTCGTTCATCTGCCCCTTCAGGCGGCGGTTGGCCCGGTGCCGCTTCCCGTAATAATGCCACAGATGGGGCATCATCCGGTAGCTGATCACCACCAGCACCGGCATCAGGATGACGGACATCAGCGCGAGCAGGGGATCCAGCAGGAACATGATGACGATCGTAGCCAGTATGGTCCCCACATTGACGAAGAAATTCGGGATGCCGTCTATCAGGAAGCCGGAAATCTCCTCCGCGTCGTCGGACACCCGGGTCATCAGGCCGCCGGTCTGCCTCTTGGAATAGAAGCTGATGGACAGCCGCCCCATGGAGGAGAACACCTGGCTCTTCAGCGTAGCCACCACAGACGGCGCGATCCGCGCGGCCAGCACGCCCTGGAGCACGGCCAGCCCCTGGAGGATCACCTTTGTGACGATCATGGAGATGACCAGCACGGTCAACGCCGTCACGAAGCGTCCGGCCGGCAGATGCAGCAGCGCCAGGAACTCCTCGTTGCGGGCCAGCACCTGATCGTACAGGACGGTTCCGCTTAGGTAGGGCCACACCAGGTTCAGCACCGCCGAGCCGATATAGCACAGGACCATGATGACCAGATATTTCATATAGGGCTTGAAATAGGACAGCACCCGGAACAGGATGGACTTCTTGTCCATGCATTTGGGGCAGACCTTCCGCTCCTGGTCGGGATAGATCATGCCGCACTTGGGGCAGCACTCCTTTCCCTTCTCCACGTTCAGATCCTCCTCGGTGATTTCCTCCGCCTTCTTCAGCTTCCCGAAGATGCTGCATACCTTCAGGAAAGTCCCCATCCTGGTATTGGAGAAATGGCAGAGATTGCGCTCCACGCCGTCTATCTCGGCCATCAGCACGCCTGTGGCCACCTGGCGCAGCACCTCCATCTTCTCCACCTTGCCCAGCTCGTAAATCTGCAGCGCGGGCTCCTCCGTCAGGGCGGCCTCCTCGTTCAGCTGCCATCCGCCGTACCCGCCGAAGTGGTATTCCACGGCCCTCCCCTTCTCCGTTCTTTCCCGGTAAGGGTATGCGGCCACCAGCAGCTTCTCCTTCGTGAGGGCCACGATGGTATCCGCGAACCGGTATTCCATATCAAAGTCAGCCATGGCCGCGAAGATGACATCCTCCTGCTTTACGCCATATTTCCCGGCTATGCTGACAAAACTTTTCGGTAACTTCATTCCACTCTCCTCCCGTCTCCGCTCCCGTACAGACCAGCCCCGGACGCAAAAAAACCATGATACCTGCAGGCAGATAGCAGGAAACCATGGTCTATTCCACGCGTTTTGTTCTGGTCACAAAACATAATGCATTGATAAACTCAATCTACTATATCCCCGGGAGACAATTTCCTGATTCTGTTTTCCTGTAATGCTATTTGCAAATTTCCAGCTCTGAACGTCATCACGACTGCCTCCTTTCCTCAAATTTGTTTTCAGACTATTGTCTAGTATAAGCACATCTGCGGGGAATGTCAACACCTTTTTTCCAAAACCATCCAAAAAACCATCCAAAATTGCGGTTTTTCCTATAAAAACGCAACAGCTCAGCCAAAACGCTGAGCTGCTGCGCAAAAATAGAAGAATCCGTTTATCCTTTGACGGCTCCGATCATGGCTCCCTGTGCAAAGTACTTCTGCACGAAAGGATACACGCAGAGGATGGGAACCGTGGTGATTACCACCGCCGACATCTTCAGGGAATCCGAGGTGACCCGGCCCACAGTCTGGGCAAGCGCCTGGGCTACGGTAGCGATCTCCTTCTCGCTGGACATTGCCTTGGACAACATCTGCTGCATGACCGTCTGTACCGGCCATTTCTTGTTGTCGGTCATATAGAATGCGCCGGAGAACCAGTCGTTCCAATGGCCTACAGCCGTATACAGTCCCACCACAGCGATAACGGGCTTGCTCAGGGGCATCATGATCTTGGCGTATATTCCGAAATACCCGCATCCGTCCAGCTTGGCCGATTCCTCCAGGCTGTCAGGAATCCCCTCGAAAAAGGTCCTCATCATCATCAGATACGTCACGCTGTACAGCCCCGGTATGATATACACCAGGTAATTGTTGAGCAATCCCAAATTCTTATACTGGATGTATGTGGGCACCGTGCCGCCTCCGAACAGCATGGTGAAGGTGATCAGGAAATTCAGCACTTTCCTGCCCGGCAGCAGCTTTTCCTTCAGCGCGAAGGCGGCGAGCGAGATGCACAGCAATGTACAGAATGTGCCAGCCACCACCCTGCCGATGGTAATCACGTATCCGCGCATGATGCTGCCGTCCTTGAACACTTCATGGTAATTGTCCAGCGTCCACTGCCTGGGCCAGAAATACACGCCTCCGCTTGCGGCATCCTTGCCGTCATTGAAGGACAATGCCAGGACGTTCAGGCAGGGAAGGATAATGAGCAGACAGAACGCAGTCAGGATCAGGTAGATAAAAAACTGCATTATCCTTTCATTCAGGTTCCTCTTTACTTTTGTTCCCATTTGCAAATGCTGCTTTTTACCCATAGCCCCTCCCTGCATATTGGTTTTTCCTTATCAGTCTCTCAAGAAATGCTAATGATAGAAATTGATGGCCTTAGGATCTTCTGCGTAAATCTCCTTCAGCTTCTCCTTGAACTTGTTATATACGCCCGTCAGGGCCTGTTGCTTTGTACGTTTCATCTGC
>CAMTBF010000359.1 GCA_947068385.1 uncultured Lachnospiraceae bacterium | reverse complement strand
ACTCCTCCCCCAGCTCGGTGAGCCGGATGGGATTGGTGCTGCGGTCGAAGACGGGGAAGCCGATCTGGGCCTCCGCCTTTTTCACGGCGGCGCTCAGGGAGGGCTGGCTGATGAAGAGGTTTTTGGCGGCCTTCGAGAAGCTCATTTCCTTGTAGACCTCATAGACGTAGTGCATTCCCTGGAACATAATGGCTCTCCTTTGCGGTTTCGGCTGCGCGCTTGCGGATTCCCTTTGCCAGCCCGGATATCATATAGCCTACAGGCTATACAAAGTATATCTTTATAAATATTTGAAAATATTGTAGCCCGGATATATAGTAAAGTCAAGAGGGACATATATCTCAATGCGCAATGGATTTTTATAGAAGAAACGGAGAGGGAAGACCATGCAGGAAGAAACGAAGAGATACCGCCTGGAGCACGACTCCATCGGGGAAAAAGAGGTGCCGGAGGATGCCTATTACGGGGTGCAGACCCTGCGGGCCCACGAGAACTTCTACATAACAGGGCTGAAGATGCACAAGGAGCTGATAAACAGCGTGGCCCAGATCAAGAAGGCCGCGGCCATCACCAATTTCGAGGTGGGGGAGCTGGAGAAGAAGCGGGCGGACGCCATCGTGAAGGCCTGCGACGAGATCATCGCGGGCAAGCTCCATGACCAGTTCATCGTGGATCCCATCCAGGGGGGCGCCGGAACCTCCCTGAACATGAACGCCAACGAGGTCATCGCCAACCGGGCCATCGAGATCCTGGGCGGCAAGAAGGGCGACTACAGCATAGTCAACCCCAACGACCATGTGAACTTCGGCCAGTCCACCAACGACGTGTTCCCCTCCTGCGGCAAGATGGCGGCCCTGAAGCTGATCACCGAGGCCCAGGAGCAGCTCTCTAGACTGGAGCAGGCCCTTTTGAAGAAATCGGAGGAGTTCGACTCCGTGATCAAGATGGGGCGGACCCAGCTCCAGGACGCGGTGCCCATCCGCCTGGGCCAGGAGTTCCACGCCTATGCCTCCGCGATCAGCCGCGATATCAAGCGCTTCGACAATGCCAAGGAGGAGATCAAGAGCCTGAACCTGGGAGGCACTGCCATCGGCACCGGCCTCAATGCGGACGTGCAGTATTACAGAAGAGTAGTAAAGAACATGTCCATCCTTACGGGGCAGGATCTGGTGCAGTCCTACGACATGATCGACGCCACCCAGAACCTGGACAATTACGCCTCCGTCTCCGGCATCGTGAAGAACTGCGCGGTGAACCTGTCCAAGATGTCCAACGACCTGCGGCTCATGTCCTCCGGCCCCAGGACGGGCTTAGGGGAGATCAACCTGCCCGCCAGGCAGAACGGCTCCTCCATCATGCCGGGCAAGATCAACCCCGTAATCCCGGAGGTGGTGAACCAGGTGGCCTTCAACATCATCGGCAACGACGTGACCATCACCATGGCCGCCGAGGCGGGGCAGCTGGAGCTGAACGCCTTCGAGCCGATCATCTTCTACAAGCTGTTCCAGTCCATCGAGACCCTGACCTTTGCGGTGAAGACCCTGGTGGACAACTGCATCGTGGGCATCACGGCCAACGAGGAGCGGTGCCGCCGGATGGTGGAGAACAGCATCGGCATCATCACGGCCATCTGCCCTTATGTGGGCTACGAGACGGCGGCGGAGGTGGCCAAGGAGGCCCTGAAGACGGACAGGTCCGTGAAGGAGCTGATCGTGGAACGGGGGCTGATGGACGAGGCACAGCTGGCCAGGGTCATGGATCCCTATCACATGACGGAGCCGGGGATTCCGGGCAAGGATCCCATGGAGGCGTTCAGGAAGGCGTAAGGCAAAGGCGCATGGTTGACGGTTATGTCCCATGCGTCTTTTTTTGTCTGGAAAAGGGGGATTCGGGCAGGATGCGGAATCTATTGTGGCAAAAAGGAAATCATGATATACTTACATAGGAAGGAACGTCAATTCTGTCTGCTCCGGCGAAACTATGCCTAGCAGACGGAGTCCGGACGGCGGAATGGCTGGCAGGCGGGGAAAGCGGGAGATTGCTTGCGGACGACGGAATGGCTGGCGGGGAAAGAGGGGAAAGTCTTGCGGACTACGGCAAGGCTCCGGAAAGGAAGGCGGCTGAGGCGGGATATGGATAGAAGGCTTCTGATTGTAGACGGCAGCAACCTGCTGTTCCAGATGTTCTACGGCATGCCGTCCAGGATTGTAAATGAACAGGGCAGGCCCATTCAGGGGACGCTGGGGTTCGTGGGCGCATTGCTGAAGATCCTCCGCAGGTTTGAACCCGCCTGGCTGGCAGTGCTGTTCGACGGGGAGCATGAGAATGCCCGCGCCGGACTGGATCCGGATTATAAGTCCAACCGGATTGACTACAGCAAGGTCTCCGAGGAAGAAAGCCCGTTCTCGCAGATTGACGATGTGTACGCCGCTTTGGATTACATGGGAATAGTGCATGCGGAGACCACTGACTGCGAGGCGGACGACCTGATAGCCGGTTATGCCCTGACTTACGGACGCGGGACGGACATCGTCATTTCCTCCTTCGACAGCGACTTCTTCCAGCTCCTGACAGACCGGGTGTCCGTCTTCCGCTATCGGGGGAAGGACTCGGTGCTCTGGACACCGGATTCCTTCCAGGAAAAGTTCGGCATCACGCCCGCACAGTACGCGGATTTCAAATCCCTCACAGGCGACGGGGCGGACAATATCAGGGGGGCGGAGGGAATCGGCCCCAAGACGGCGGCGTCGCTGCTGAACCAATTCGGCACGCTGGAAAACCTTCTCCTCCATGCGGAAGAGATCAGGAAGCCCTCCGTGAGGGAGTCCGTGCTCCGAAACGCCCAGAGGCTGCGGACGAATTACAGGATAATCAAGCTGGACGGCGGCTCGCCCCTGCCCTTTCCTCTGGAGGAGCTGGAATATGAGCCTGCCGATATGACCACGAACCATGTGCTGAAAGGAATCGGGTTGAGAGGAAGCGGTGAGGGCAGTTGAGGCGCAGTTCATGAAGCAAGGAGATAGACCAGGATGGGATGGCTGAAGGCATTTATTCCGCAGCATTTGTCTAATGCACGGCTTTTGGATATTTTGGACATCTGCACGCATTTTAAGATATCACAAAGGAAAGCCAGGGCCAATCACAGGGTAAACGCAGATACTGTCACAAAGGCCCTTGCTTCCGGGAGGAGCTTTCACGCCCGGGGAGAGCATATCGAAAATCAGTCCCAATGGAAGCAGGTAAGATTCGGAAGATACACCATGGATTATTCAGGCTGTGAGATCATTGCCACCTATAACGCGCTCCTGTCCCTCGGAGAGGCGCTGCCGGAACAGGGGATTGCGGATCTGATCGGCGCTTACGAGAAAAAGGGGGCGGTTTTATGGGGAGGCTGGGGAGTGGCCCCCAGAGCCATCTACCGCTATTTGAAAGAAAAAGGCTATGACACCGCTATGACTACCAGCACCGCGCCCCAGGACATCAACAGAATGGGAGAGGAGTACAGCACTGCCATCATCACCGTATACAATGACGCCAGGGATATCACGAAGCAGATCCATACAATGAACGTAACAAAAACCCATGAGGGAGCTTTCGTCCTCCACAACTGCTACAGGAGGGACAGGGATGGCAGCTATGCCATGGGAATGCCACAGGCCTCTTTATGGGAAGCGATAAAAAGCGTTCACGGCGGGGCGGCGATGCCCATATGTGTCATAGGAATCAATCAGGCGGAGCCGGATATCGTTGGATGAAATCGAGCTTTGACGGTGCTTTGGGTTGTGGCATGGGCGTGCTCTGTATACGGTCAATGAGGACTGAGAGGAAATTTCTATGGGGATGAATATTTGCACAGAGGCGGGAAAAATGGAGACATTCGGCACAGTTCTGTCGGAGAGGGCTCTGAATATCTTCATGAGGCATGCACATGATGATAAAACGATTCCCTCCGTCCGGTCATTCGTATACGACATGCTAGGCCCCACACCGGATCGGGGGGATATGCTTTATCGCTATGAGCATTCGCTCAGGGCGGCAGAAAATGCGGCTGTCATCGCAGAAGCGGAAGGCCTTCCAAAGGACGACCTGATTATAGCCTGTCTTCTGCATGATGTGGGATACAGGGAATGTGGGGATGATTTCAAAAGGCATCCCTTTTTCAGCGCGGACATTGCAAAGCGCTATCTGGAAATGATAGGATATCCCCAGGAGCCTTTGCGGGAAATGGTAAGGGGAATGAAAAGGCAACTGCTTATCTGAAAGAGAAGACGGGGATCTGTCAGGTG
>CAMTBF010000358.1 GCA_947068385.1 uncultured Lachnospiraceae bacterium | reverse complement strand
TCTTTCCCTTGATGCCGATCTCGGCATATTTTATCAAAAAAGCTGTAAACATGGCCCGTCCTTTCTTCCGGCTTCGCTTGGGGAAGGCCCGCTTGCACGGACCTTCCCCCTGCTTCAGCGTTTCCTGGTATATCTGCGCAGCATAGGAATTTTATCATACATCGCCTGCAATGTATAGTCCAATTCTTCCTGGGTGGTGTAGACGGAGAAGCTGAAGCGGATGGTGGACTCCAGCAGGGGCTTCTCCAGGCCGATGGCCTTCAGCGTGGCCGAGGGCTGGGGCTTCCTGGCGGCGCAGGCGCTTCCCGCGGACACATAGATGCCCTCCTCCTCCAGGGCATGGAGCAGCACCTCGCTGCGCACGCCCTCCATCGACACGCTGACGATATGGGGCGCCGTCCCCGCGCCGTCGGGCTCTCCCGGCAGCAGCCCGTTGATCCTCACGCCCTCCAGCCTCCTTACGCCGTCGCAGAAATATTTCTTGCACTGGTACAGGCGCCTGGCGTCATCCTCATAATGCGCATACAGAAGCTCCGCCGCCTTTGCGAAGCCGGCGGCTCCCGGCACATTGTCCGTGCCGGAGCGCAGGTTCATCTGCTGCCCCCCGCCGTGGAGGATGGGCTGGATCTTCACCTGGCTGCCGATGTAGAGCAGGCCTATGCCCTTGGGCCCGTGGATTTTGTGCCCGCTGGCGGACAGCAGGTCGATGCCCATCCGCCTGGGGTATATCTTCGCCTTTCCGAAGCCCTGCACCGCGTCCACATGGAAGAGGGTGTGGGGGTTCATGCGCTTCACCAGCGCTGCAGCCTCCCCGATGGGCTGGAGGGATCCGATCTCATTGTTGGTGTGCATGACGGACACCAGGATGGTCTCCGGGGTCATGGCCTGCCGCAGATCCTCCAGGGAGATCCGCCCGCTGGCGTCCACGGGCAGGTAGGTCACCCGGAAGCCCTGGGATTCCAGGTACCGCATGGTGTTCAGGATGGCGGGATGCTCGATCTGGGTGGTGATCAGGTGCTTCCCCTGTCTGGCGCCCGCCCTGGCGCAGCCGATCAGCGCCATGTTGTCCGACTCCGTCCCCCCGGAGGTGAAGAAGATCTCCTTCTCGCTCACCTTCAGGATCCCGGCAAAGGTCTCCTTTGCCCACCTCAGATACTGCTCTGCCTGTACCCCTTTCATGTGGAGGCTGGACGGATTGCCGTAGTCCTCGCACATGATCTTGCGCATCAGCTCCGCCACCTCCGGGAAGACTCTGGTAGTGGCGGAATTGTCCAGATAAATTTCCATGGCATTACTCCTTTATCAAATCAAACAGCTCTCCAGCTGTAGCTGTAATTCAGTTATATTATCATATGCGGGGGCCGCCGTCTCTGTCCCTGCCTCATGCCTCCAGCAGGTACATCAGCCAGGACAGCACCGCAAGCCCCGCCGTCTCCGTGCGCAGGATCCGCTTCCCCAGGGTGATGGGCTGGATGCCGCTCTCCCGGGCCAGGGCTATCTCCGCCTCCGCGAAGCCTCCCTCCGGCCCGATGAACACCGCCACCCTCTGGCCGGGCCGGATGCCCTCCAGCAGCCTTTTCGTCCGGGACATGTCCTCCGCCAGCTCGTAGGGGATCAGCGCCACGTCCATCTCAGAGGCCCTTCCCACCGCCCGGGCAAAAGATGACACCTCTGTCACCTCCGGGATCACGGCCCTCCTGCTCTGCTTGGCCGCGGCCTCCGCGATCCCCTGCCAGCGGGCCCTTTTGGCCGCGGCCTTCCTCTCGTCCAGCTTCACCACGCAACGGCTGGCGGCCACAGGTATCACCTGGCGCGCCCCCAGCTCCACGGCCTTCTGGATGATGAGCTCCATCTTGTCCCCCTTGGGAAGCCCCTGGAAGAGATAGACCTCCGCAGGCAGCTCCACCGCGTCCTCTTTGATGAAGCGCAGCTCGCATGCCACCTCCCTCTCCCCCAGGGAGAGGATGCCGCAGCGGTACTCCCTGCCGTCCTGGCCGGCCCTGACGGAGATCTCCTCCCCGGGGCGCATGCGCAGGACGTTTTTGATATGGTTCACGTCCTCCCCCAGGATCATGACGCGCCTGTCAGGTATGTCGATCTGTGCCGGGTCTACGAAAAACTGATACATGCTCTTCTCCTATCGGCGATCCCAAAGGATCAGCGGCCTGCCCATCTGGCCGTGACGCTGGCCCATTCCCCCTGGCGGTTCACCTCCAGCACCTGGAAGCCCGCCGCCTTCACGGCCTCCACCACGGTCTCTTCCTTGTCGTCTATGATGCCGGAGGTGATATAGATGCCCCCCGGCTTAAGCTGCCCTGTGATCACGGGGGTCAGGGGCAGCAGCACCTCCGCCAGGATATTGGCCACCACTATGTCGTACTGCCCGTATCCCACCTGCTCCTGCACGTCCCTGTCCGTGATGATATTGCCGATCAGCATCTCGAAGCGGGCGGGGTCGATGCCGTTGGCCCTGCAGTTCTCGGCCACCGCCTCCGCCGCGCAGGGATCCAGGTCGGTCCCCACCGCATGCCCCGCGCCGAACATCAGAGAGAGGATAGACAGGATGCCGCTGCCCGTGCCCACGTCCAGGAGCCTGGCTCCGGGCGTCATGTACTTGCGCAGCTGCCTGACGCAGAGCTGGGTGGTCTCGTGCATCCCCGTGCCGAAGGCCGTGCCCGGATCGATGTGCAGCACCATCCGGCCCTCATCCTCTGCTTTTACGTCCTCCCAGGAAGGAATCACCAGGATGTCGTCTATATAGAACTGATGGAAATACTGCTTCCAGTTGTCGATCCAGTCGATGTCCTCCGTCTCGTCCACCGTCACCGTGCCCTCGCCGATGTCGCAGAACTGCCGCAGCTCCTCCAGCTCCCCGCGCAGCTTTGCCAGGATGGCCCCCTCGTCCGCAGGTTCCCCGCAGAACGTCAGGCCGCCGTCCTCCCCTTCCTCCACGAAGAAGCTCAGATAGGCGATCCCGTCGTCCTCAGGCCCCTCCGGCAGGATGTCCACGAACATCTGCTCCTTCTCCAGGGCGGTCAGGGGCACCCTGTCCTCGATCTGCGCGCCCTCCAGCCCGATGTCATAGAGGGTGCTGATGATGATGTCCTCGGCCTCCGTCACTGTCTTTATCCTGAATTTCTTCCATTTCATGACCGTTCTCTCCGTTTTCTGATATTTTGTCCCCGCCCCCTTGCCCGGCCCGCAGCCTCTGCTCGCAGACTCCCAGGGCCAGGAAGAGCAGCGGGGCGTTCAGCACCTGCTGGAAGCTGATGAGGGAATGGGCCCCGTACATGGCGATCGCCAGAAGCCCCGCCCAGAGGCAGGCATCCGGATCCCCCCGCCCTGCGCAGCCCCTGCCATAGCGCCACAGCCCCGTGAGGAATATGGCCAGGTAGCTCACCGTCCCCAGTATCCCCACATTGCACAGCTGGCTCAGAATCTCGTTGTGCGCGTTGGTGAAGACCGCGCCCTCCCAATGCTCCCCATTCCATACATCCGTCCCTGTGCCCAGCCTGCCGAAGACCGCCACCCCGTAGCAGTCCGGGCCTGCCCCCAGCAGCTTGTCCTTCATGTCCCCCTGGGCAAAGCCCTCCAGGGCGATGCGCCACAGAAAGCCCCGGCCGCTGCCGAAGCCGTCCCCGATCCCCCGTGCGGCCAGAATCGACAGGCAGACCGCCAGGACGGCCGCCAGGCAGACTGCCCCTGCGGCGATGAGGGCCTTCTTCCCCCGAGGGCGCCCCGTCCGCCTCCCCGGGGCAGGCCCCCTTCTCGCAGACAGCAGGCACGCCCCCAGGCAGGCCCCGCCCGCGATTACCCAGACATACCATCTCACATTCCAGAAGACATTGCCGTCTGCCACCACGGCCGCCCTCTCCTTGCGCAGCTCCATCCCCAGCCCCATAAGCGGCATGCACAGGAAGAATCCCGCCAGCAGGGCCCAAAGCCTGGCCAGCACGCCGGCCCGCCCGCGCCCCAGCACGAAACAGCCCGCCGCGCACACCCCCAGGATCAGCAGGCCTCCCTGGCTGCCCTGCACCCCCAGCAGCACAAAGGCCGCCACCGTCCCCACATACAGGAGCAGCCTGACCCAGGGCCTGGGCTCCAGAAGGTAATGTGCCGCCAGAAAGGCCAGCGCCACGCTGTAATAGCCGCACAGCCAGTTGATGTTCCCCAGGGTGGACAGCATATGGCTGTACTCCCAGTCCCCGGGGTTCCAGTACGCCAATAGCCCCAGCGGATCGATCCCCAGCCTGTGCAGCAGGCCGAACAGCGTCACCAGGCCCAGC
>CAMTBF010000357.1 GCA_947068385.1 uncultured Lachnospiraceae bacterium | reverse complement strand
CTCTTTGAGTCGGATGCCGCATGGGCAGACATCTACGATGCCATCCTGGGCAAGAAGAAAGCCAGCGCCCTGCTGAAAGACGCTGCTTTCGTGGATGAATACAGAGGAAAACAGGTTCCCGCCGGAAAGAAGTCCGTGACGATCCGCCTGACCATCGGGTCACAGGAGAAGACATTGACATCCCAGGAAATCGAGAATGTGGCGGAACAGGTGATGAAGAAGCTCCGCAAGGGAATGGGGGCAGAGCTCAGGACGCAGTAAATAGACAATCCGTGACAGACATGAAAAAGGAATGGTTCCGATATCGGCAGCCATTCCTTTTTTCATAGGATGGGTTGTCGGGAAAGTATGTCCTTTTCCCTGCCATCTCTCATAAAATCCTCGGAAAATAGATTCAGGCTGCTCAAAAAGCCTGACCATTTGTTTTCCTTCGGCATCAGGATCACGATATCCCCAATTTTATTCACTGCCACTTCATCGCCGCTGAACCGGCACTCTTTGGGCAGCCTCACCGCCTGGCTTCTTCCGTTTTCAAATAGCTTCGCTGTCATCATCCCCGGATACCTCCTTATGCCTTAAGTATATATCGCGATATATATTATGTCAAGATTTTATGAGTTTTATGCCAGAAAGCACCGGCCCTGCCGGTGCTTCCCGTTATTTATCTGGTGTCATTTATCTGGTGTCATCTGTGTCTTAGTGCTGTATCTCCGGCTTCTGCTTGGCCATCATCCTGGCCAGCACGGGGCCCATGCACTTGCCCAGGACGGGCAGCAGCTCGTGGTCGAAGTTCTCCTTCACCTGGCTCTCCTTGCCGATGACCAAAGTGTACTCGGTCTCCGGCGTGGTGGCGGGCCAGTTGGGAACCTCCGGGTTCTGGGGGCTGCCGGTCTTGGCAAAGGCCATGACTGAGTCGAATATCAGCTTCTCCACGCGCTCGGTGACGCCCTGCTCCTGGGTGTAGGGAGCAAGCTCGGTGTTGTGGAAGAAGTAAGGGATGTCGGCGCAGTGCCAGGGCGTGCGGCCGCCGTCAAAGTTCATGTCCAGGTTGAACAGGTAGGGCCATACGCCGCCGCTGCATTTCGCCCTGGTTTTGATGTACTCGATCTCCGGCCCCCGGAACATGAAGTCCATGGTCATGATGTCCACCGGGTTGCGCTCCGGGTAGGCTTTCTGGAACAGGTCGATCAGCTCCTTGGATTCTTCCTTGCCCACTTCCGCTTCCACATAGGCAATGCCGTCCTCTCTGGTCATCTCCGCTTTCTTGTAAGGGGTGGGGGCGAAGGAGCCGAACTCTCCGAACACGCTGCCCACCATCATGGGCACATGCTCCGTCTCCTTGCGGAAGCCGTTGATCACGGGATCCCCTACGTAGAAGCCGTTCTTGTAGGGCGATCCGCCCACGTACTCGCCGGCCTGCTCCAGGGCGGGCTTCACCTTGTTGTAGGCGGCTGCCAGGTCGTCATAGGGCACTGTCTCCAGGGCTTTCACGTCCGCTACCTTCAACTCTTCCATCAGCGCCTTGCCCAGCTTCTCGCCGTTTCCGGTGCAGTCTGCCATCAGGCCGCCCAGGACGCCGCTCATGTTGATGCCCTTGGCGAACAGGCCATCCGCCGCAGGGGTCTGGAGCAGAGTGGTGACTTTGGCGCCGCCGCCGGACTGTCCGAAGATGGTCACGTTCTCAGGGTCTCCGCCGAAGCCAGCGATGTTGTCATGGATCCATTGCAGGGCGGCCACCAGGTCATCGGTGCCTGCGTTGCCGGAGTTTGCGTACTCCTCCCCGAAAGGGGACAGGTCGCAGTAGCCCAGGACGTTGAGCCTGTGGTTCACGGAGACCACCACCACCTGGCCCAGCTTGCACATGTTCTCGCCCTCATAGGCAATCTGCTCGATGGAGGAGCCTGCGAAGAACCCGCCGCCGTGGAGCCATACCATGACGGGGCGCTTCTCTGCGTCCAGTCCCGGGCTCCAGATGTTCAGGTTCTGGCAGTCCTCATTCATGACCCAGAAGCGATGGGGCACCATCAGCTCGCCGCCGGGCTTGCCCATGTCCATGAGGGGGCACACATAGCCGTAGCTGTTGGCCTGGAACACGCCCTCCCAGGGCTCTACCGGCTCGGGCGCGTGGAAGCGCTTTGCCTTGGCGTAGGGGATTCCCTTGAAGATGTACATGTCGTCATAGAAATAGCCACGCACCTTTCCTTTGTCGGTGTCCACCACGGCTGTCTGCTCGTCGTAGATGAATTTTTTCTCCATAATGAATTGCCCTCCGTTTCTTTATTTTGGATTTCTTTTATGTAGTAGTTTCAATCATAAGTATATCCCGGTTCTTTATATAGGTAGTCCCTATCGGCCACGATATCTTTCTCCCAGACTTCCTCTTTCCAGTCTTTCTCGTCCACATCTTTTATGGCGACGGAGACACAGGAAATATCGCATACCAGTATTTCCGAAATGTCCGCTGCGATTTTTTCCGCGCATCTTCTCTTTTGCTCTTCTGTCCTGCCGGGGAAACATTTCAGTTCTACATGTGGCATATCCGTCTACCTCCTTGCACTGTCTGTTTGCCTGCTGCACATCTTTCAGATAAACATATTTTAACCCATTTTGAATGGACGTGCAATTCCAGAAAAGGAACTTTTCTGCGCGAATCACGCCACAGCTCAGATTACTCCCGCCTCCTCCAGCGCCCGGTACTCCCCCTCGGATTTTTTCAGGAATTCCGTCAGGATCTTCCGGTTGTCCTCCCCCAAGGTGGGCGAGGGCTTCCTGGTGACATTGGGCTTTGTGCCCAGGAGCTTTACCGGGTTGCCGCTCAGGACGATGCCCCCCATCACGGGATGGTTAGTATGGACTAACATCTCTCTGTCCCCGGCGATGTGCTCGTCCCGGAAGATGTCCTCCAGGTCGTAGATGGGGCCTGCGGGGATGCCCTCCTTCAGCAGGATGTCCGTCACCTCCGCCACTGTCCTCTCCTTTGTCCACTCCTCGAAGTATTCCTTTAGGATCAGGTTGTTCTCCACCCGCAGGGGCACGGTGAGGAACCGTTCGTCCTTGACCAGCTCGGGCCTGTGGATGATGTTCTCGCAGAAATGCTCGTAGAGCTTCTGGTTCCCGCAGCCGATGACCACATGTCCGTCCTTTGCCTCGTAGGTGTCGTAGGGGGCTATGGCCTCGTAGGAATTGCCCCGGCGCTCCGGTACTTTGCCGGATACGAAGTAGCGCTGTACGGCCTGCTCTAAGCTGGCCACCACACAGTCGGTAAGGGAGATGTCCACACGCTGCCCCTCCCCGGTGATGCTCCGGGCGTTCACTGCCGCCAGTACGCCTATGGCCAGGTTCAGCCCGCCCAGGATGTCGCCCATGGCGTTGCCGGAGCGGGTGGGGGGATTGCCCTTCTGGCCCGTGATGCTCATGAGGCCGCCCATGGCCTGGGCGATGATGTCGTAGCCCGGCCTGTCATGGTAGCGGCCGTAGCTGCCGAAGCCGCTGACGGCCCCGTAAATCAGCCGGGGATTCACTTTTTTCAATTCCTCGTACCCAAGGCCCATCCTGTCCATGACACCGGGGCGGAAGTTCTCTATGAGGATGTCGGCCTTCTTCACCAGCTCCCGCAGGATGTCCTTGCCCGCCTCCTGCTTCATGTCCAGGGTGATGCCGTATTTGTTCCGGTTCAGGTTGGAATAGTACAGGCTCTCGCCGTTTAAGTAGGGGGCGTAGGCCCTGGCGTCGTCCCCCTTGCCGGGACGCTCTATCTTGATGACGGTGGCGCCTAGATCCGCCAGCATGGCCCCGCAGAAAGGGCCCGCAATCACGCGGCACAGGTCAAGCACCACCAGGTTCTCCAATGCTGCATGCTCTGTCATCATTTATGTCTGCTCCTTGTGCAACTGTTTTCCAATCAAATAAATCTATGACATCAATTCAGCCGAGTTCGTCCTCTGCCACCTCTATCTTCATCCGCAGGAAAGCGCTTCCCATGGACTTTCCCAGGCTGTCCAGGCGCAGGGAATGGGTGGCCCCTCCTCCCAGGGCATGCTTCATGACGAAGTTGAAGCCCTGCAGGGACGGTACATCGTAGCGGACGATCTCGCCCTTTACCATGTCGCCGAAATGGGCCTTCACCCGCTCCGGGGTCACTTCTCTGGCGATGATGCCGTAATACTCCGGCTTCCTGGCAAAGACGCACACATTGCTGGTGTCGCCCTTGTCCCCGGATCTGCCGTGAGCAATCTGGTTCAGGTATATCTGCATTCTCGTCCATACCTCCGTCTTTCTATTTTAAATGAGGATCATG